>JAAWKD010000067.1 GCA_022797215.1 Clostridia bacterium | reverse complement strand
GTATACAAAAAAGAGAAAATTCTCATTGATATTTCTGAATTTTCTCCTTTACACACTAAATTCCTATTACCCAGAATTTACTTTTTTAAGTAACCAAAATTTTATTTTAGATATGAAATTAGGAGATATAAGAATTAAAAAGTATTGAATAATTAAAGGCAATATAGTAGAATAACAATAAATAGAACCTTTGCAAGAAAGGAGAATGTTAGGAAAACTAGCATTAACTAAGAAATGAAAAAATTTTTAATTGTTATGATAACCAAATTAATTACAGGAATTTTAAGATTACTAGGGAAAAATGCAGGAAATTTACCAGGCAATCTTGCTTTAAAATGGGATAAGTCCATTTTTGAATATTTTAAAATAACAGGAAAAGTAATTGCTGTTACTGGTACAAATGGGAAAACAATGACGAATAATTGCATTTCTCAAATTTTAAAAGAAAATGGAAAGAAAGTAATTAGTAATTTGCAAGGTAACAATATGGAAACAGGGATATTATCTGTTTTAATTAAAAATAGTAACTTAGCAGGAAAAGTAAATTGTGACTACCTGGTATTTGAGACAGATGAAAGTTATGTTCCTGTGTTATATAAAAGAATTCCATTGGATTGTTTAGTAGTTCTAAATTTCTTTAGAGACCAGTTAGACAGAAATGGAGAGATGGAGACTTTAATTTTAAAAATCCAGAAATTTTTACAAACTTACTCTGGAAACTTAATTTTGAATGCAGATGACCCAAATGTTAGTAGGCTTTCGAAAGCAAATCCAGAAAACAGTAATATTTTCTTCTATTCTGTAGATAAATGTGGAGAGTCTACAAAAGAATTACATGAAGCAGCAGAAGGCACATATTGTCCAGTTTGCAGGACAAAATTACAATATGAATATTATCAATATGCTCATGTAGGAAAATTTGAATGTCCAGAATGTCATTATGGAAAAGTGAATATTTATCAATTGCTAACACAAATAGATGTAGAAAATGGAACATTTAAAATAGGAGATAATCTTTATAAGAGCCAATATGACAGCTTATATGCTTTTTATGATCTAGCAGCAGCTACAGCTGTTGCTAAGTTATATCAAATTCCAGAAGAATCTGTAAAACAAACTATAGAGAAATTTGTTTTAAATAATGGTAGATTGGAAAAATTGGTAGTGAAAAATAATAATACAACAATTAACTTAGCTAAAAATCCTACAGGAGTTAATGTAAGTCTGCGCTTTTTGAGAAGAGACCAAAATCCAAAAGAATTGCTATTCGTTCTAAATGATAATATTCCAGATGGGAAAGATGTTTCATGGATTTGGGATATTGATTTTGAAAAGCTAGAAAGTGTAGAAAGAATCATTACAGCAGGGCTACGTTCATATGATATTGCAATTCGCATTAAAACTGCTGGGTATCCAACACAAAAAATTATTCCTTGCATGAGCATCAAAGAAGCAGTAAAAAAATTATATGAAACTCAAAATGCAAAGTATGTAATTGCTAATTATACTGCAATTCAAACTACTAGAAAAGAGATTTTAGAATACAAAGCTTCAAGTGAAAAGTAAAATCGAAGAAAATGGAGAAAAGAATGAGAGAGATTAAGATTTTATATTTGTATCCAGATATGCTAAATTTATATGGAGATAGAGGAAATATTCAAGCTTTAAAGTATCGAGCCGAAAAAAGAAATATCACAGTTCAAATTGATCATCATTATTTAGGCGGACAAGCTCCTGATTTTTCTTCTTATGATATTATATTTGCAGGTGGAGGAGCTGATAAAGAACAAGCCTTAGTAGCTACTGATATGATGCAATATAAAGAGAATATTCAAAAGGCAGTGAATGAAGGTGTGTTCTTTTTGCTAGTTTGTGGTTCTTATCAATTATTTGGTAAATACTATAAAGGAGTGGAAGGGGATATCATACCAGGCTTAGAAATTTTTGATTTTTATACAGAAGCGATTCCAGATAGAACTAAAAGATGTATTGGTAATATTGTAATTCAAGCAGAACTAAATGGGAAGGCAACAAAAGTAATTGGGTATGAGAACCATGGTGGGCAAACTAGGGATGTAAATAACTCTTTTGGAAAAGTACTATTAGGTCATGGAAACACTTTTGAGGCAACAGATGAGGGCTTTATGATAAAAAATGTAATTGCAACATATATTCATGGGACTTTGCTATCAAAAAATCCTGATATTACAGATTATATCATACAATATGCTTTGGAGAGAAAATATGGAGAAGAAATTGAATTAGAACCATTAGATGATACCTTTGAAGAAAAGTGTAGGGAACAATTATTGCATAGATTTTTAGGGGAATAATTCATTGTAGAATATAGATGAGGAAAATAAGATGTTAATAAAAGAAATTGAGCCAATAACTCATGTAGGAATTAACTTATTAGGAAAAGAAAATTTAGAGCAAATGGTAATTGAAAATATAGAATTACCATTACAAAAAGCATGTAGAATATTTGCTAAAAAAGGGATAGAAACGGTAATGAGCAGTGCTAATAAAAATAATATTCTTTCAAGAGGAGAAATACCAGTAGAAAAAGAAGATATCGATATAAGAAATATGCAAATAGGAGAGAAAACACCACTTTTTGACGAGGTGGGTAAAGGTTACTCTTGGATAATGCTTAATTTTGATACATTGTCTAATGAGAATAAAGATTGGTTATTTGAATTAGAAGCAAGAGAAGGAAAAAATGGCGAACAAATAGGAAATAAGGCAATTTGGTTTATACAACCCTGCGCATTTAGTGATATACAATATTCATTAAGAACTGGTAAATTGGATTATGACTATTTAAAGCAAATTGTATCAGAAGAAGATGAAAAGGAGATTCCTCAAGATATTCAAGTAAATGAGAGGCTAGCAGAATTTGATAGAAGACATACTATATTGGGATATAATTGGCGGAATATATCCAAGGCAAATAGTAGCTTTAAGAATGCCTATCGATGAAGAAACTACTGTAGAAGAAGTGGAGGAATATTTTAGCAAGTTTGCAGAGGCTTTTAAAAGTCAAATAAAAGAGAAAGAAAGATTAATATGAACTCAATACAAAAAATACGAACTCTTTTAAGAGTTCGTATTTTTGTATTGATGAGCCAGGAGGGATTCGAACCCCCGACCCCAGGCTTAGAAGGAGTATAATTTGTTTTCCTATTAGGCTCTATTAAACTTTAGATAACTCTGTGGAACACCTAATCTTTAGCTAAAAATTGGAATTAAAAGTAGAAAAATATTTCAAAATGAATAACTTTAAGAAAATATGAAAAACTTATAATTTTTTAGAGTTTTTTTAGAGAAATAAAAAGCAAGGTATCAAACTGTTACATTTTAAATTACATATGGTTAACTTATATTTATAAAAAATAGCCACTGCATTAAAGAAAATTGCAGTAGCAAAAAGTGTCGTGATTTTCTCAAAAACAAAGAAATAAATCACGACATTTTTTAAGTTAAAAGAGTATTAAAATATCAATACTTTCAGGGAAAGATTGCGACACTTTTTGTGGTGGAGGTAGGTAGACGATAGCGAAAGCTGTCGGATATCCTACCAAAGTATAATTGAATGAATAATTTTATAAACATTTTGGAGGTGAACTAAATTGAACTATTTTCCGAATGATGAAGAGAAAGAATTATTAAAATTTATAGCAAGATATCAATATATAAATATAAATGATGTGCAATATTTCTTTAGTAGCAAGTCATATTATAAAAAAAGAATATCACATTTTGTTAGTAATAAGTTCTTAAAAAGAATAAAGTTAAATCTAGTATTAGATAAAGTCGGTATGGAATATTTAAGTCTATTTGGAATTGCACACAATAAGCTAAATAGGAATCAAAAATATTTTCCAAGATTAAAATATTTAAGTAATTTAGGAGCATTTTACCATAACTGTAATACAGTAACTTTTACTCCGTCTTTTGAAATGAAAGACAGAGAAGTATATACTACTACTGCTAGAAGATATATGGGAGTATTAGATATAAGAGGGATAGATTATCTTGTTTACTATATTCCAAAGAAAAATGATAAAAGATATTTAATTTCAGTTGTTTATGATATACAGAAAGAAGCTCAATACCAAAATATTATTATACTAACAAATGAAACTAGTAATATTGATATAAGTGAGTTTTGCTTTGGAAAAAACCAAACTTTAATATTAAAAGATACTCTTGAAAATAGGGAAAAGTTAAAATATATGAATAATGTAGATTGGAATCGAATTTTAGATAAATACTATCCAGAGGCATATCTAGCAGAATACAATTTTTGTGATTACACGAATAGGACTAATAAGTATATTTCAAAATTCTATTTTTTAGATACAGAAAAAATTGTTAGAATTAAATATTTCTTGAGAGAAAGTAGAGATAGAAATGTAGACATTATTTGCGATAATGAAATCAAGACTGATATACAAAAGTATCTTCCAAATTGACTATCTAATCTTTGTCAAGACTTTTTTGGTAAATTTATTATATTATTTTTTTGTATGGCAAACAAGCGAAAATGATATATTTTTAAAAAAAT
>JAAWKD010000066.1 GCA_022797215.1 Clostridia bacterium | reverse complement strand
AAAAGAGTTAGAAAATGTTTCATAAAATTTAGCCCTAAAACTAAATTTTTAGGGCTAATGTTTAAAAATTTTTGGGACATTTTCCAAAATCATTGACAGTCTTTTCCAACTTTTGCTTAAATCCCCTTAATTAAGGTAAAACAAGAAGATATAAAAAATATATAGGAGTACCAACACAATTCGCAGGTCTGTAAAATTTCTTTTTAAAACGAATTGAATGACCAGTATCTTATGATTACCAGTTTTAGAACTTATTCTAGCGTCTTCATAATAGTCTACTATTTCATGAACTTTAAACTTATAAAAAGTTTCTAGTCTTTCTCTTTGTTCTAGAAAACTAAATTCCTTGCGAGCTTGGTCTTCAGTTTATAATCCACATTTTTTTCTTCATTCATTTTTCAAACCTCCAATCTAACAAAAAAGAGACATCAAAGTACAAGAGTACTACTGACATTTCTTAAGTCCATTTATCATAAGCTAAAAATATAAGAACCTCACCACACTACACAATCAAAGATTGTGGGTGTGGTACCGAGAACCTTTTTACTTTCATAATAATAATGCAATATAATATAATTTTTTCAAAGTACCCATATATAACTCCTGCCGAGTAAATATAAATTTTTATTTATTATACTACGATTTTAAGAAATGTAAAATATTTACAATCATATGTTTTTTTTATATTATTCTAGCTCTGATAGATTAATCTTTTTAGTTAAATTTGAAACATACACATCATTAGAATAATTAAAAGCTAAAAAAGTAATATTTTTAATAATCACTCTATGTGGCTCGATATATGTAAGATTGCTTCTCTCTAATTTTCTAATACTACCATTTTAATTATCTGCATATCAAATACCACCCTTTCCTTTAGGATGGCAATTTTGCAACAAAAAAATACCATCCTTTTCAGATGATATTTGTATCGGTTGTTCAATTTAGTTCGAACAGAAGCGTTATTGGTGCCGTTGACGTAGATATCTACAACTTTTTTCACACCTTTAACGATTGATACAAATATCAATCAATTTATTAAAGTATATCACAATTTTTATAAATTGCAAGAAAAAAATGTTAAAATTTATGAAAAACGGCAACCACGAGATGTGATTACCGTTTTATGAAACGCAAATTGAATCATGATTTTTTAGATTTTATTGACTTTAACTTGTTGTAAATGAACTCCCACAACATTTCGATTAAGAATACAGCTATTGTCAATAGGATAGCTGCCACTGCGTATACAAAATATCCTATCAGCACTGCAAGTCCAAGTGCCAATAACCAAAACATATATTGGTCTGTTTTTGAAGTCGATAATACTTCAAAGCTTTGGTCATATTTCACCGTCAGCTTGCACTCATCATTACTAAAAATGACTGTAATAACATCATCAGTTATGGATATATTACAGTTTGTCTTTAGTAACAAATCTGGATTTTGCTGAATAGCAGACATTTGTTTTTCCAATGGTTCATAATCAATTGCCGTAGCAGGTACTTTGTCGACAGACACAAATAATGCTATACCTACAACAATTCCAATTACTCCACCTATAGCAAAACCTATTCTTTCTTCAATTCCCATTTTGCGTACCCATTGGATAAACCAATTAACTACCCACGTAAAGCACCGTTTCATAAAAAATCCTCCTTTACAATATTTATTGTTAAAAGCTACTCTATTCAAAACTTGCTTATTAGCAAGATACTTAATTTATGTGAATATTTTACCACATTATACAGAATTTTTCAACAAAAAGGGCTTTTTTCTTGAAACTTATAATCTTAATTTTTTACACTATTAAACAAATACAAAACAACTTTGTTTCGTTCTACTTGTTCCATCTCCATAATTTTAGCCATTGCAAACATTACAAGTTTATACTTTCCAAAGTTTATAAGTATAGTTCTATATTCTTCATCAACTTCTTTTAGCATAATATCAAATTTCTCATACATTTCAGTTTTATTATACAAAATATTAGCCCAATCACTTGTAGTTAAGCATATACCTAATCTTAATTTATCTTTTATATTCATATCTTTAATTATATTTATTACATTCTTTACTTTATCTTCTTCCATAACTTTTTCCTCCTTTAAAATCTGGTATCATTATTTTTCTTTTTATTCTTGTTTGGCTTGTTTTCATCTGGTATAGTTACTTTTCTAGCAATATCATTTGCAATTTCATTATCGTTGTTGTCAAAAATGCCATTTTTATATAAATCATCACTAACAATTTTATAGTTAGTGTCTTTATCATAGCAAATTCTTTTGTGAAAATGACTCATAATACTATGCCAAAAGCCTTTAAATTTCTGTAATTGCTCTTTTAAACTTTCTTTTTCAGTTCGTAATTTATCTACAATCTTATCTTTAGTAGACAATTCTTTTTTTAGATAGTGTATTTCATCATCTTTTTGCTCTAATTGATATTTTAGAGAAGAAACTTCTTGTCTTGTTTCAAAAGCATAATGCTCAAAATCTTTAATTGCTAAATTTAGGTCATTTACACTTTTTACTGCTCCAGTTGTATCTTTTATTTCTTCGGTTAGTTTTTTGATTTCTTGGACATTCTCACTTGAAATAACCATATTATTTTTATTAAGTTTAGATGGCTTTAATTCATTTAATATATCGTTTACTTTTTTAGTGCTATTATCAAGATTATTTGCTTTATTAGTTGCTTGTGATAATCTTTTAGAATTTTGCTCACGTTGTTTCTTTATTTCTCTATAATTTGTCATATCATTTACATTTATATCTTGATTTCTTCCTAATTGCTTTTGTTTTAAGATAGCATTTTTTTCATAAACTCTATTATATGACCTAATACAACAATTTCTCATTTCATCTTGTATTTGTTGTAAAGACTCTTTTGTAAATACTTTTGACTTTGCAGGTTGCTTTTTCATACCTTTCTTATAACCATCTTTTACAGGAACACCAACTAAATGTAGATGTGGAGATAGTTCATCAAAATGTATTACTGCATTTGCAACTTTAAATTCTGGTACAATTCTCATTAAGTCTAATACTTGCTCTTTGTAAACGTATTTCATATTCATTCTATAATCTAAATTTTTATTATTCCAAAAGTCCATATCTCCAAGCTCAATTATTAGTTCACATGCCAAGTCTTTTTGCTTATCTTGTGATATATGCTTAAAATAGTTATCTATCTTTCTATCTTCACGAGTTTGCTTATGATTATATTCTAGTCTTGTTCCTTAAAATTCTTGTAAATATAGGTCTTGAACATCTTGATATAAGTTATCTGTTCCATATAAAATGTAAATATTATCTTTATTATTATCATAATCTCTTAAATTGTGTTTATTCACTTTTGACAATTGGTTGCATTTTGTATTCCATTGTTTGCAAATGATGTTTCTCCAGATGGATTGTTTTTTGCAACTTTTTTAGCTTTAGTAGTTTTGTTTTTATCACTACCTAAGTGAATAGAATATGCTAATTCTTCGCTCATCTTTTTCCTCCTTTAGAACTTGCTTCGTAGCATAGGAATTTGACTTTAGTCAATATTCCTAACCCCCTATGAGTTTCGTCATACTAACAAAACTTGGGGGCTCTGCGAGGCAATAAATTTTCTCCCATTGGGATAAAATTTATTCAAATTAACTATCGCCACTTTCATTTTTGCAAAAGCAAAAACAAAACGTGCCACGTTAATTTTTTTCTTGTGTGTTTTCTTCGCAGAATTTTACTGGCTTAACACCTACTGAAATAGGAGTAGGCTCTTTTGTATAAATTACACTATCATTGCTTTCATCTGGTATATAATCAAATGCAGTATCAATTTCTTTCATTTGGAATTTATCTTCTTCATTGATGTAAATTATTCCAAATTTATAAATTTCCATTTTATTATTTGGATCTAATTTGTAGTAATCTTCTAAAGGAAACACTCTAACAATAGCACTATTGTCTTCAGCAAAGTTAAAATAAAACATTTGGCTTTGAACATAGTAGGTTGCTTCAGTATAACCAACATCATAGTATTGCCTTAATCTCATAATGATTTCGCCGACTTCTTTCTCTGGTAAATAATTGCTAAACCTAACACTACCAAGTACATTGCCTAATATCATTGGCTTTGTAGTATCAATATAGCCATTATCATATAACTCTTGACAAGGCTTACAAATCGATTCTCTAAAGTTTATCTGTTTTACAAGTACCTCATTTCCAACTAAAGTAAGTTCTATATCGTCAACATATTTCATTATTAAGTCTGATTGTTCTTGTCTAGTATAATCTTTCCAAGTTTTAGTTCTTTCTTGATATTCTTTATCTAGCTTAACCTTGTTAATAAAGTCAATATCTCGTTTTAATAAAATATCTTTTGGTGTAAATCTTAGTTCTTCGGTGCAATCAGTAGTTTCTAATTTGTTCTGTAATTCTTCAATAGCATTTTCAACAATTTTCTTTTCTTCGTTATATTCTTTTAGTTCAAACACCCCATTGATATAGGCTTTTTTTATTCTTTCAAGTTTGTTATTCTGTTCTTTTATTTCTTTTTCTAATTGTTCTTTAGGTTCGTCAAATTTCTGCTTTATCATAGGCAAGAAGAATTGATTTACAACAGAGTCATA
>JAAWKD010000001.1 GCA_022797215.1 Clostridia bacterium | reverse complement strand
TATACAAAAAAGAGAAAATTCTCATTGATATTTCTGAATTTTCTCCTTTACACACTAAATTCCTATTACCCAGAATTTACTTTTTTAAGTAACCAAAAATTCTATGACAAATTGTCATAGCATATTGACTTTTAAAGATAATGCTATACAATAAGAAATATAACAAACGTAGATAGAGAGGTTTTCACTTTGATAATTTAAGGAGGAAACGATTATGTGTAAACTTAGTTCAAAACCGTTTCACACCATAATATCTTTAGAAAAAGGAGACAATTGGGAACGGTTTAAGGTAACAATCTGTTTGCCGCTAGTGGAGGGGTGGTTTGAGAGAGTAAAACTGAAAGTGATAGGAAATGGGAGCTTCGATTTAAGTGGCACAACATATAATGCTCCACACAAGATGAATGACAATGAATATGCTATTTTTGAAACGGAAGTCATATTAGAAACCAATGCACTGTACTATTACTATATTTCGTATAAATGTAATGGAGATACCAGGATACTTACAAAAGAAGGTGTTAGTAATAGTAATTCTATTACCAAGCGCGAATGTTTCAAACTTTCTGTAAATTTTAAAGCTCCCGATTGGGCAAAGGGTGCAATTATGTACCAAATATTTCCCGATAGATTTTGTCGTAATAAATCTGTGGAAATACCAGAGGTTTTAGGAAGACGTCTGATTGAAAATTGGGAGGAGAAAGTGCCTTTAGGACCAAACCAAGTAGGAGAATGGAACACAGAATTTTATGGGGGAAACCTTCTAGGCATCATTGATAAACTAGACTATATTCAAAGTCTTAGTGTATCAATAATTTATCTAACCCCTATTTGTTATGGCCAATCAAATCATTTATATGATACAATTGACTATACCCAAGTAGACCCATTTTTAGGAACAAAAGAACATTTGAGAAAATTATGTGAAGAACTGCACAAGCGTGGAATGAGAATTATTTTAGATGGAGTTTTCAATCATACTGGAAATCGAAGTGTATACTTTGACCAGTTCAGAGAACATGGCGATAAAGGAGCATACAATAATCCTGATTCGCCATATAAGAACTTTTATCGGCAGACTTGGCATAATGGAATCAAATATTACAACTTTTGGTGGGGGCATAAAAATCTTCCAGAATGTGATACTTTATCAGAAGAGTGGATAGAGTATATTACAGGAGAAGGCGGTATAATCGACCAGTGGTTTGAATGTGGAATTGATGGAATTAGACTTGATGTTGCTGATGAACTATCTGATATAATGATTGAGAAGATTCGATTAGCAATTACAAGGAATAAAGCGGATGGCTTCCTTTTAGGGGAACAATGGGATAATCCGATGAGGAGAAATAGAGGATTCCTAAAATCTGGAAAAGGTATGCACTCTATTATGAACTATCATATGATTAATCCTCTAATTGGATATTTTAACTATCAGGATGCCCAAGACTTTAGCGATATCTTAAATGAGATATTAATAGAGTATCCAGAAGATACTATTGCAACTATGATGCAGCCGACCTCAACACATGATATTTCAAGAGCGATAGAATTATTCGCAACAAACTCGTTTAATCCAAGAAAAGGTCATAACTGGGACTTGGATCATGGAAATGCTTCGGAATTTGTCAAAACTCATGAATTGACAAAAGAAGAATATGAATTCGGCAAGAAGAAATTAAAGGTATACTCAGCTGTTTTAGCATTTCTTCCAGGTATCCTTTCGATCTTTTATGGAGATGAAGTAGGTGTACAAGGAATTCATAATTTGGCAAATCGGGCACCGTTTCCATGGGGAAAAGAAGACACGGAATTATTGGCATATTTTAGAAAGATGTTGTCAGTTAGGGCAAGGAATACATTCCTCAAAACAGCAAAATGCAAGATAAGAGAAATTACGAAAGAATATCTTGTATATGAGCGCAGTTCATCTAAAGAAGCCATTTTGGTAATCGCAAGTAGAACACACCATGAGATTATGCTAAAGATACCAGAGGAGTATCAAAATGCAAAGGTGATTTTTAGCATTGCAGAAGACAATGAACCCAATAAACTCACTCCATATGGAGTTATTGTTCTAAAAAAAGAAATGTAGCAGACAGGAATTACACAGGAAACCGCCAAGGTATTGGCGGTTTCCTAGCTTTTTAGAATAAATATTGAAGATTATGTAATTATATGATATAATGGGCTCGATTAACAAAGGAGAGAAAAATAATGGGATTTTTTGATAAATTAAAACAAGGTTTGAGTAAGACTAAAAATTCATTTGATGAAAAAATGAATAGTGTATTTAGCAATTTCAGAAAAGTAGACGAAGAATTATTAGAAGAGTTAGAAGAAGCACTTATCATGTCAGATGTAGGAGTAGAAACTTCCACTAGAATTATTAGTAATTTAAGAGATAGAATAAAAAAAGAAAGAATAGAAGATGAAGAAGGCGTTAAAAATGCTCTAAGAGAAGAAATACAAAAAATATTGGATGAGGTAGATAACTCTTTACATTTAAGCACAACGCCATCTATTATTTTAGTAGTAGGTGTAAATGGAGTTGGAAAAACCACTTCCATTGGAAAAATAGCTAATCGTCTAAAACAAGATGGAAAAAAAATAGTTATTGCAGCAGCAGATACTTTTAGAGCAGCAGCAGTAGAACAGTTAGAAATTTGGGCAAATCGTGCAGGGTGTAAAATGATAAAAAAAGAAGAAGGAGCAGATCCTGCTTCTGTTGTATATGATGCTATTCAAGCTACTAAGCAAGAACAAGTAGATGTATTGATTTGTGATACTGCAGGGAGATTACACAACAAAAAATATTTGATGGACGAATTATTAAAAATCAAAAAAGTAATTGATAAAGAATTGCCTGAGAGTTCAAAAGAAGTACTAATGGTATTAGATGCCACTACTGGACAAAATGCGATTTCACAAGTAAAAGCATTTAAAGAAACTGTAGATATTAATGGACTCATTTTAACTAAATTAGATGGGACAGCAAAAGGTGGAGTAGTCATTGGAATTGTGGCAGAAAACAAAATGCCAGTAAAATTTGTAGGAGTTGGAGAACAAATAGATGATATGCAAATCTTTGAAAGTGAAGATTTTGTTAAAGCATTAATCTAGAAAGTTGGAAAGGAGAATTAAAATTGGAGGAAACAAATAAGACAGAAAATACAAAAGATAATTCAAATAACCAACCAAAAGAAATGGAACAAATCAACCAAAACGAAATAATAAAAAAAGAGAACACACAACAAGAAAAAAGTATTCAAGTAAAAGAAAAGCCCCAAAAAGGGAAAGCTAGAAAATGGATAGTACTAGCATTTTTGCTATTAGCCATGATAGTACTATATGTTATCTATAGAGGAGAATACTTAGAGACTTTAGAATTAGGAGAAAAATATTTAAGTATTTTTTGGCAAAACCTTACTTATCGTTTTTCTACTTTTGGAATAATGTTTATCTTATTATATTTCATACTATATATGACCAATAGAAGTATTAAAAAAGGATTAACTCCTTTTTTTGAACAAGAAAAAAAGACGATGCCAAAGTTACCCAATAAATCAATTGCATTTATTTTATCTATTATGATAAGCTTTGTAACAACAAATGTCATTATGGAAAAATTAATGTTATTTATTAATAGTACCGCTTTTGAAATGACGGATCCAGTGTTAGGATATGATATTGGTTACTTTATTTTTGGACAACCATTTATCAAATTTTTACTACAATATGGACTATTTATTATAGTAGGACTAACAATTTATACAGTATTTTACTATATTATTACTTTTAATATGTGCTTTGAAGGTGTGGACAGAGAAACTTTGAAAAAAAGCTCTTTAATTAAATTACTTTGTAGAAATGTTATTTTAATTGCTATTTTAATAGCAGGATACATTTTTATAGAAACTCATAATGTAGGCTTACAAAGATTTATTAACTTAAATGAGATTGGAAATTATGCCTTATATGGAGCTGGAATTTCAGAAGTAACAATTAAACTATGGGGATACCGAATTTTAAGTATAATGATTGTTATAGTTGCAATTATTGCAGTAAAAGCCTTCAAAAAACAAAATACCAAAAGGGTTATTTTGTCTTTAGCAACAGTACCAATTTACTTAATCGCTATGTTACTTATTTTAGTGGGATTTGAGGTAATCTTTATTAATTCTAATGCATTAGATAAGCAACAAAAGTATATTGAGGATAATATAAATTATACAAAACAAGCCTATGGAATTCATATTGATGAAATTAATTTAGGGGAAAATGAAACAATAACCAGTGAAAAGTTAAAACAGAATTCAGAAGTAGTAAATAATATTGCAATGGTAGACAAAGCTACTGTTTTAAAGAACTTAAATACTTTACAAACCAACAAAGGGTATTATACATATGGTACAACACAAATTGCAAGTTATCGAGTAAATGGAGTACAACAATTAATGTATGTGTCTCCAAGGGAAATTAGTAGTTCTACAAGAACGTACAATAATAAAACATATGAATATACACATGGATATGGTGTAATTTTAACATCAGCAACTACAGTTGATGAAAAAGGAAATCTAATTGATTTACAGAAAGACTATACAAGCCATTCTAACGATATTATTTCTATCAAGCAACCAAGAATTTATTTTGGACTAGAAACAAATGATACAGTGGTAACTAATAGCAAAGAAAAAAATGAGTTTGACTATCCAATTACAGAATCTACCAAAGCAGAAAATGCAACAAATGCTTATGATGGAAAGGCTGGCTTGAACTTGAATTTCTTAGATAGATTCGTTTTAGGAGTAAAGGAAAAAGATTTAAAACTAGCTTTTTCAGGAAATGTAGATAAAGAAAGTAAAATTCTAATTAATCGTAATATTGTAGAAAGAGCAAGAACTTTATTACCATATATTCTTTATGACGAAGAACCATATTTGGTAGTTGATAGTGAAGGCAAATTGGTATGGGTGTTAGATGGATATACCACTTCTAATAATTATCCATATTCTCAGAGAATAATTGTACAAGAAGAAAGAATTTTAGATAAATTAGAATTAAACTATATTAGAAATTCTGTAAAAGTAATCATAGATAGCTATGATGGAACCATTAAGTTCTACATTACAGATAGAACAGACCCAATTATTATGGCATATCAAAAAATGTATCCAGATTTATTTGTAGATAAAGAAGAGATAATTCCAACAGATATAAGCAGTCAATTTGTATATCCAGAATTCTTATATAAGGTACAAGCACAAATTATGGAAAGATACCATAATATCCAAACTGATGTATTATATCGTGAAGATGATGTATGGGAAGTAGCAACTCATAATACAAGCAAAGTGCTATCTAAAACAGGGACAGTCATGAAACCATATTATACCATGGTAAAAACAATTAATGGGGACAAACCTACTTTAGGGTTAGTATTGCCATATACACCATATGAAAAACAAAATTTAATAGCATACTTAATAGGAACTTGTGAAAATGGAGAAAAGAAACTAACACTATATAAATATCCAACAGGTAGCAATATATTAGGTCCAATACAAATTGATACACAGTTAGAACAAGATGAAAGAATCTCTAAAGAAATTGCAAGTCTAAATGTAGCAGGAACAAAGATTAGTAAAAATATGATTATTGTGCCAATTAATAATTCCCTACTTTATGTAGAAACTATTTATCAACAAGATATTAATGAAGAAAACTCTACACCAATGCTTAAGAAAATTATTGTAGCATCTGGAAATAAGGTAGCAATTGGAAATGATTTGAAAGAAGCTTTAGAAAACTTACTATCTCAATATGCAGTTGATATTGAAGTGGAAACAACAGACACAGTAGAAGGACTAGTTCAGGCAATTGTTAAAGCAAATGGTAATTTGAAAAAATCGAACCAAACCAATAATTGGGAAATGATTGGAAAAGATATGAATAAATTACAAGAACTTATTAATAAGTTAGAAACTTTGATGGAAGAACAAAGAAAAGAAGCGCAAAAAAGTAACAATAAGAACCAAGAAGGAAATAACATAGTAAGTAATAACGAAATATAACATGTTAGTTTGATAATGTATGTATAACTGATGAAAGCAAAGTTTTTGTTGGTTATATAGATGTTCTTAAATTGACATCACAAAAATAAAATGAATAAAAAACAAAAAAACCTCCATTTTAATAGTAATGGAGGTTTTTTGATGTTTCGAAAAAATAAAATGGAGAAATTGTTGTTGAAAAATTTGGAACAATTGAATCGTACTTTAACAAAAAATAATATTTTAGAAATTGCAGAATTACTAGGAAATAAAAAACAATTATTACTTCGTAATTTGTTAACAGGAATGGCAAAGGGAATTGGCATTGGAATAGGTTTTACCATTTTAACTGCCATTTTATTAATTATACTCCAAAAAATAGTTACGTTAAACATTCCTGTTATAGGTGACTATATTGCAGATATTATTAAAATTGTAGAAAGTAAATAAAATTTACTCATATAAAGAACATATTGATTAATGAGTAAAATAAAAAAGTTAGAAGTATCATAAAAATCTAACTTTTTAACCAATTTTGTTTTCAGATTTATCAAATCTATCAATTGCTTCAACATCTTTAAAATAGGGAGAATTGAAAAACTCTTTTAACTCAATACCAAAACCTTCACAAATATGAATAATGGAACTTAAGGTAGGCTCTTTTACTTTTCCTCTTTTACAGTCACTAATAATAGAATTAGAAATTCCAGCGCGATAAGAAAGTTTATATACTGTCAAATTGTGTTCTTTTAATAATTCACCAATTCGTAAATTAATTGCTTCAGATAATAGCATGTATAATATCCCTCCATTAATTGATATCAAAAGTATAACAAATTGTTGATAAAAGATATTTGGAAATTTCCAACTGAATATTGGAAAAATATTGACAATTTAAGATGTATATTGTTAAAATGTGTATATATTTGGAACTATCAGAATAAAATTTATGGAAATTATGAATAAGACTGTAAAAATGGTAGAGAATAATATACATAAGAATAGGACGAAGGAGTGTACGAAAGAATTATCTAATAACGCTAATCCAAATAAGTTAAAAGGTATTTTGACTGTAAGAAATGGAATGGCAACGAGAGGAATTACCCTAGTAGCGTTAGTTGTAACTATTGTAGTTCTTCTGATTCTAGCAGGAATAACAATTTCATATATAATGGGAGATAATAGTGTATTCAAAAAAGCATCTGATGCGAAAGTACAAACAGAGTTAGGTAAGATAGAAGAAAGAGCAAATCTTATTTATACAGATAAATTAATGCAAAATGTGCCAGCAAGTTTGAATAATAAACCAACCATGCAAGAAGTGGTAGACCAACTCAAAACAGCAGGATATCCAATAGAAAAAATGGAGACAAGTGAAAATGCCATAACAGGAATTTCATTAAGTAGAGAAAATATGACGTTAGGTTTTGGAAGTTCTAATACCATTAAAGTCACACTAGAATCCAGTGGAGAAACATATACTTATTATGCAGTAGTAGATGGCAAATATTATCAAATGCACTATAACAGTGGAAATATTACCATTGATAGAACACCAAGTGAAGTATCTATTGATGGAGAAGGAAGTACTCAAAGATTAAGTGTCAATAGTAGTGATGAAAGTATAGCAACTGCCACTATAGATTATACAACTAAAATCGTGACTGTGACTGCAAAAAAAGAAGGAAACACAACAATAACAGTTAAATTGATAGAAGGAAGTAATTATTCAGCAAGTTGTGAAGTAACAGTTTCACCACAGCAATTAGCCGATATTGTAGATGAAATACAAGATGCCAATAGAGAGATAGAAGATGAAAATGGAAATAAAATAACCATTCCAGGAGGATTTAAAGTAGTTCCAGATACAGAAGATAATGATGTGGATTATACTTATACAGGAGATAAAAAGCCAACAGTACAAGACGGAATTGTGATAGAAGATGAAGAAGGAAATCAATTTGTATGGATACCAGTAGGAGAGATAAAAAACAAAGATGGAAGTACTACCACAATAACTCTTGGAAGATATTCGTTCGATGGAATAGATGGTACACCAACTTTGAAACAAAATGGAACAGACTATTCAAAAACAGTGACTATATCAAACTATTATCAAGAATTAACAAGTGATTTCGAAAATAGAGCATCCAAAAGTTTGGGTACTTTTATAAGCAAAACAAATAGGAATAGAGGATATTACTTTGGAAGATATGAGGCAAGTAGTGGAAGTGATGGAAAAGTAGTCTTGAAAAGAAGTAGAACAGCTTGGAAAACCACACAAGCTAGAGCAGCTGTTGCAGCAAGAGAAATGTATAATAGTGTTTACATCGAAAGTGATTTAATTAATAGTTATAGTTGGGATACAGCAATTGTGTTTATACAAAAATATTCAAGAAACAGCAATTATGCAAATAGGACATCTATCAATAATACTTTTAAAGCAACTGGAGAGGCAGGAGATAAAGTATGCAATATTCATGATATGGCTTCGAACTATATGGAGTGGACTACAGAGCATTCTACCCAAAAGGTGAGTACATCTACGTATCCTTGTACTATGAGAGGGGGCAATTGTAATGATACTAATTATACAGCCTCTAAACGTTCTTGTGACTATGCACCTACCAATTCTCAAATACTTCCAAACTCAAAAACTTCTTTCCGTTCGCTGTTATATTTAAAATAGTAAATTTATTTTGAATTTGTCAAATAGTATGGTAATTTTTCTGTAATATATTAAAGTGATGTGGGGAAAAATCAAAAAGCTACATCACTTTTTGGCTTCTTATGAAATTCTCAATGCTCTATCAAAGTTTTTGGCAATCAATGAGGTCAAAAAATTGGCCTCATTTTTTCATATTCAAGGAAATTACACCAAATTGTTTTGATGATTTGTATAAGTGATGTAGATTTCTTAACTGTTTGAACAGAGCGAATTTAAGATAGCTGTTCGAGTAATGCGAGTTACAGACATTTTATGTAGAGACACAGTTAAGTTATGCTTTTGCAAGATAAGTATTGCGATTGTTACAACTTCTTAGTGTTTTAGCATTTAGAAGTTGTTAATATCGCTTTTTCATAAATAAAATCCTTAAAACTATTTCTTTTTTTTCTACTTTTATATATAATGTAAAGAACAAAATTAAAATTATGGAGGGTAGGAATGAATTTAGCTAATAAATTAACGATATTAAGAATTTTATTAGTACCAATTATGGTTATTATCCCATTTGTGAATATACAAGGAGAGATATTAGGGATACCAATTACATATTTAGTAGTAGATGTTATTTTTATCATAGCAGCTATTACAGATAAATTAGATGGCTATATAGCTAGGTCTAGAAATCAGATTACTACATTTGGAAAATTTTTAGATCCTATTGCAGATAAAATAGTTGTTATTACTGCAATGGTTATGCTAGTAGAATGGGGACATTTACCAGCATGGATTCCGATCATTGTCATTTTAAGAGAATTCATTGTATCAGGATACCGTTTAGTAGCAGTGGAAAAAAGTGGAAATGTAATAGCAGCCAATATCTGGGGAAAATTGAAGACAGTAACACAGATGGTTGCACTTATCATTGCTTTTTTGGACCCAAATCCTTATGGGGCAGTTTTTAGAGGAAATTTAACAGGATATGAATTGGTTATCAATGTATTAGTTACTCTTATAATGAGTATATCAGTTATAGCTACTATATTCTCTGGATGGGAATATATAAAAGGCGGAAAAGATTTATTTAAAGGGTCAATGTAAATAGTAGTATGGATGATTTACAATAAACTAGTAACAATAAAGAAGTGCGAATTTCGTTTGAAAGGAAATAGCAAAGGAGAAATCATGGAATTAGAACAAGCGAGAAAAAGAGCAGAGGAATTAAGACCTTTGTTAAAATATTATACACAGAAATATTTTGATGATGAGCAAGTAGTTAGTGATTATGAATATGATATGCTCATGAAAGAACTAAAGCAAATTGAAAAAGAATATCCAGAATTAGTTACTACTGATTCCCCAACACAAAAAGTGGGAGCAAGTATTAAAAAAGGCTTTGAAAAGGTGACTCATGAAGTACCATTGCAAAGCCTTCAAGACGTTTTTTCTTTTGAGGAAGTAGAAGAATTTGAAGAAAAAATGGAGAAAATAGCAGCCGACAATGGTAAAACAATGGAATATGTGGTAGAAACCAAAATTGATGGTTTATCTTCAGCAATAGAATATCGTAATGGAAGATTATATAGAGGTGCTACCCGAGGGGATGGACTAGTAGGAGAAGATGTTACACACAATATTGAAACCATAAAAACTGTACCAAAAGAATTAAAAGAGCCAATTTCTATTACTGTTCGTGGAGAAGTTTTTATTGGAAAAAAAGATTTTGACAAAATGAATGAAGAAAGACTCTTAGAAGAGCAAGAACAATTTGCTAATGCACGTAATGCAGCAGCAGGTTCTTTAAGACAATTAGACAGTAAAATTACAGCAAGTCGTCCATTAGATATTTTTGTATTTAATGTACAAAAGAGTGATGATATTAATTGGACAACTCATCAAGAAAGTTTGCTATATTTAGAAAAGTTAGGATTTCATGTAAATCCTGTCAAAATTTTATGCAAAACAAGACAAGAGGTAAGACAAGCTATTGAGAAAATAGGGCAAATGCGTGATGAACTGGATTTTGGAATTGATGGAGCAGTAGTTAAAGTAAATGACTTAGAGTTAAGAGAAAAAATAGGAAGTACTTACAAAACTCCTAAATGGGCAGTAGCATATAAATATCCACCAGAGAAAAAAGAAACTTTACTAAAAGATATTGTATGTCAAGTTGGAAGGACAGGAGCTATTACTCCTATGGCAATATTAGAGCCAGTATATGTAGCAGGTTCTAAGATTTCTAAAACAACACTTCATAATGAAGATTATATCAAAGAAAATGATATTCGCATTGGAGATAGAGTTATTATTCAAAAAGCAGGAGATGTTATTCCAGAAGTAGTAGGTGTTAATTTAGAAAAACGTGATGGGACAGAAACAATTTTTGAAATGCCCAAAATATGCCCAGTGTGTGGTGCTGAAGCGATTCGAGAAGAAGGAGAAGCTGTAGTTCGTTGTATTGGAATTGAGTGTCCTGCTAAACTATATAGAAGTATTATTCATTTTGCTTCTAAAAATGCTATGGACATAGATGGATTGGGTGAGAATATTATAGGAGAATTAATTGAGAAAAATTTAATTCATAATATAGCAGATATTTATAGTCTAAGCTTTGAGGATGTAGCATCTTTAAAAAAGAATGGTAAGAAATTTGCTCAGAATTTAATGGAAGCTATTGAAGAAAGTAAACATAGAGAGCTATATCGTTTGATTAATTCCTTAGGAATTCGCCATGTAGGAGTAAAACTAGCAAAGAGCTTGACAAAATATTATAGAACAATAGAACAATTAATGAACTCTTCTTATGAAGAGCTTAGATTAATAGAAGATGTTGGAGAGATTACAGCACAGACAATTTATGAGTTTTTTAGACAGGAACAAACGATAGACCTACTTGCAAGACTAAAAGAGGCTGGCGTTAACATGGAAACTGTAAAAGAAGCAACTAGTGATAACAGGTTTGAGGGTAAAATTTTTGTACTAACAGGGTCTTTAGAACATTATTCAAGAGATAAAGCCAGTGAAATTATTGAAAAGTTAGGAGGAAAGACTTCATCATCGGTTTCTAAAAAAACAGATTATGTATTAGCTGGAGAAGACGCAGGAAGCAAATTGAAAAAGGCACAGGAATTAGGCGTTATAGTTATTAATGAAGAAGAATTTGAGCAAATGATAAACTGAAAGGAGCAATATGGAAGATTATACTTTTGAAAAAATGTGGCTAGATTTAAAAAATGGTTATCAAATTTATTATACCTATGTAGGAAATCGATATGTATTATTTAAAACAGCAGAAAATTGCTATACACAAAAGTTATTATCTATAGACAAAAAGAGTCCTCATCCAAGACAACTCATGTTAACCCTAAAAAGAGTAAGAGAGATGTTTCCATATATGGAAGATGTGGAGTATAAGACAGGAATATATGAAAGCTAATAACTTGTTGAGAAATTGGATGTAAAGTAATTAATGTAAGGAAATGAAAAGGTAAGTTTTCAAGAGGATTAGCAATAAAATTGTATACAATGTATACGTTAAAAAGAACTTTTTTGACTAGAAACAACAAATATGGTATACTAAATATAACCTTTGTGAGAAGGAATTTGAATTTATTTAGGAGGTCACCAACAGATGCATGATGTAAAGGAGATGGGTGGAAAAATGCAGGGAACTAGAGCGGGGAAAGACCAGAGAGAACCCACTTGTGAGATGAGAAGCCACAAAGCAATTCGGCTTGCAATCAGTTCCGCATTTCAAACTTTGGGTCTGGAAAACCAGGTCGAAAGCATCTACAAGGCCTTAGGAGGAGGTTGGGAAATTCACTTCGATGGGGTGTTGGATAAGGAGCAGAGAGCGGCTGTGACAAAGATTGCAGCTGATAAGCTGGGGGTTTATCCTGAGAACCTTACCATGTGTGGCTTTTTCCCCAATCAGAACTGATCTTCAAAAACTAGAGCACCCCTACTGCGAATGCGGCAGGGGGTGCTCTAGTTTTTTTGAAGTGATTTTGACTTATAGCAAGAAATATGGTATAATAAGTATAACCTTTGTAAGAAAGGTATTTGAATTTATTTAGGAGGTTGCACAACATGAGCTATACTACGGAGCATGCGTTTGACCAGGCTCGGAGACTGAGAGAGGATGGAGAGAGACACGACGTGCACTGCGAGAACAAGAATCAGACAGATGTGCGCAAGGCAGTTAACCTTGCTTTCCGCGCCTTGCGGTTGAGCAATGAGGTCGAGAGCATCTACAAGCATGTGGGACGGGAAACCTGGGAGGTCCACTTTAGTGGCGAGCTTGACAGAAACCAGAGGGAAGCCGTGGTAACTGCTGCGGCCGACAAGCTAGGGCTCTGCTTGAAGAGCATTATCCTGTGTGGCTTTTTCCCGAAACACAAGTGACTTCCGCAAGCCAAGCCCCCTGATGCAAATGCATTAGGGGGCTTGGTGTGTCTAAAGAATTTGAGTTGGCTGAACATTAACAGTTTGATAATTTGTATAAGTTACCATTCCTGGTTTTGCTTTTGCTGGCTTTTTAACATATTTAATTAAAGTATAATCAACAGGAACATTAGAAGATTGCTTTGCTTTACTGTAATAAGCACAAAGACTAGCTACTTGATTAATTATTTCTTGAGAAGGTGCTTTTTGATTTGTTACTAAAATAACGTGGCTACCTTGAATATCTTTTACATGGAACCAAATGTCATTCTCTTTAGCTACTTTTAAAGTAAGTTCATCATTCTCTTGGTTATTTTTTCCTACTAAAACAGTAAAATCATCTATTTGGTAAGAAAGAAAATCTCTTTGCCTTTTGGTTGAAGTTTTTTTATTACTAGACTTATTACTAATTTTAAAGGCTTTAGAACCTTGCTTTACAGGAGTTCTTCGAGCAAATAAGTTATTGTCTTCCATTTCTTGATAAATACGGTCTAAATCAGAAATATTCCTAGCAATTTGTAGTTCATATACAATACTTTCTAAATAGTTAATTTCTCTTTCTAGTTCTTCTTTTTGCAGTCCAACAATAGAAATTGTATTTTTTAATTTATGATACTTCTTGAAGTATTTTTTTGCATTATCACTTGGAGAAAGCGAAATATCTAATGGTATAGAAATTGGTTCATTTTGTTGATAATAGTTTTGTAATACAATATGGTCAATATGAGTGGAATTTAGTTGGTATAAATTATTAGTTAGCAATTCACCATATAATTGGTAACGATCCATTTTAGAACATTCTTGTATCTTTTTATCTACTTCATCAGATTTTTTGGAAATCTTTTTGAGTAATTTCATAATAAAAGTTAACAAGGTATTACGATATTGTGTAAATTCCTCCTCTTTTTCCTTGTGGGAATAATAGTCATCTAAGAAGAAATTAACTTGATAAGAAGAAGGATTCTCAGAAGGGATTAAAACATAATCTTTGTCCAAATTCATACATTCAACTTTTTGAGATTGAATTTTCATAATGAAATCCTGCAAATAGGAAAGTAGCAATTTATAATTTTCAATAGTAAAAACATCGGTTATCCCTAATTGAGTAATAGAATAAGTTAATAAAGTTTTACTAGTTCCGGAAAAATGTTCTAAAAAGTAATCAGAAAGAGAAGCAGTGCTTATTTCATCTGGAATAGATGTAACAGCATTGATGTCAAATTTACTAATGCTAGGAAGCTGATAAATAATGCCAGGAAAAATATTACGAAGAGAACCTGAAAACATTGTTAGGTGTTTCAAACTATCAATAATAACATTATTTTCATTTACTAAAATAATATTGCTATGTTTTCCCATTAATTCAAATATTAATCGATAAGTTACTAAATCATTTAATTCATTATAGCCCTCTAATTCTAGAGTGGCAACTCTTTCTAATCCTAACATAGAAAGTTTCTTTATTTTAAATCCAATTAAATACTTTCTAAGCAACATGCAAAAACTTGGTGCAGAGAGAGGGTTTGGTTTGCAAGAAGTTGTCAAATGCAAGGAATAAAGGGAAGAAACATTACAACTCAAAGCATAATTTGTTCCGCCAGAATAAATCCCAAGAGTAACTTCAGTGGGAATTGGTTGATATATTTTAGTTATTTTTCCATTTAATAAACAAGAATTTAATTCTTGAATAACTGCCTTTAAAGTGAAACCATCAAATGCCATATTGACTACTCCTTTTTATTATAGAATAGCAAAATCATATCATATTATGCAAAAATTATCAAATTTTGAATAATTCTATTGACAGAAAAGAAACTACTCGATTATAATACAAAAGAAGGGCGATACAACATAGGAGGTAACTAGATTTCATGAGTATGACAGATGTATTTTATTCTTCTGATTATAATTTTTCTCAAATGACAGATGAAGACTTAATAGAATTGATTAAGTCTGATAATAAGCTTGCTCTAGAACATTTGATAAATCGATATAAAGATCTTGTGAATATTAAAGTAAGCAAATACTATATTATCGGAGCAGAAAGAGAAGATATTATACAAGAAGGGCTAATTGGATTGTATAAAGCTATTAAATCTTATCAGCCAGACAAGCAAAATTCTTTCAAGAGTTTTGCAGGAATTTGTATTGAAAGGCAACTTATTACAGCCATCAAAACTTCTAATAGACAAAAACATATGCCTCTTAATTCCTATGTATCTTTAAATAAGGATGCTTATGAAAATGAGGATGAAAGCAATAATACAGATTTAATGAGTGTATTAGATGCAAATATTATAGAAGACCCACTTGACATGATTACCAAAAAAGAGTATTATCAATTAGTGGAAAATACAATTGATAAATCGCTAAGTAATTTTGAGAAAAAAGTTCTCAATTGCTATATTCAAGGAGAAAGTTATATTGAGATTGCCCAAAGATTAGAGGCACCTGTAAAGTCAATAGATAATGCAATACAAAGAATTAGAAAGAAAGCAATTAGAGAAATGCCAAATGAAATATAAAGTGTCAAGAATAGATTTCTTGACTAAATATGCTTCTATAGCTCAGTAGGTAGAGCGCAGCCATGGTAAGGCTGAGGTCGCCGGTTCGATTCCGGCTGGAAGCTCCAAAAAATAACTTATGAATGATAAAAGTCATAAGTTATTTTTCTTGTTTCATGATTTCATCAAAAGGTATTGATAAACTTTAGAAACTATGTTAAAGTAAGAATGATAAAAAATATAAACAAATTAGATTTTTAAGAGTACAATAAAAGGCAAAGGAGCTAGTCTACAATGGAAAAACTAAAGAAGATAAAATTAACTAACCAAATAAAATGGGGAATATTAGTAGTTGTTATATTGGCTACTTTCGCTATACTTTCAATTGGACGAGTGATAGACTATGTAAAAGCTGTATCTGTTAATGCAAAAACAGATATACCTTCTAAAGAAGTACCAGAAGAAGTGATAGAACAAGAAAACTTAGTGGATACTTCAAAACTATCGTTAGAAGAATTAAAAAAACTAAATGAAGAAGAACAAAAGAAGGCGGAAGAAAAGAAGAAAGCAGAAGAGCAAAATAACAACACAGCTAAAAAGCCAACTAAACCAATACAAAATAAATATTATATTAAGGTAAACTATGGTGCACAAGTTGTTACAATTTATACTTATGATAAAGATGGAAAATATACAGTACCAGTAAAAGCATGTGTCTGCTCTACAGGAACAGCTACCCCAACTTCAGGAGTTTATAGAATGAGTTGGAAAGCTACTTGGGGAAAACTTTTTGGTAACGTTTGGGGACAATACTGTACTCAAATAGTGGGAGACATTTTATTCCATTCTGTACCATATAAGCAAAATAAAAAAGATACTTTAGTAAGTGCCTATTATGATAGATTAGGAACAAAAGATTCTATGGGGTGTATTCGTCTAACTACTATAGATGCACTATGGATTTTTAATAATTGCCAAAGCGGAACGCAAGTAGAGTTTTACTCAAGTGCTAATCCAGGACCTTTAGGAAAACCTACTGCTAAAAAAGTATCTGGTGCACCAGGAAAGCTAAAAAACTGGGATCCAACAGATCCAGACATAAGAAATCCATGGAGAACATATAAGCCAAGTCAAGATGATAACAAAAAGCCAAATAACAATACCAACTCGAATACCAATACTAATACCAATACTAATACTAATACAAGTGGAAATAACACAATTATAAATAATGTAGAGAATGTTCCAAGTACAAATACAGAAGGTAATAACAATCAAAGTAACAATATAGAAAATAATACCAATACAGAGAATAATGAAAATACAAATACACAAACAAATGGAGAAATAACAAAACCAGAAATACCAAAAGAACCAGAAGTTTCTAATACGTAAACTGGTAAATAAAAGGAGAAGAGTTAAACTATGAAAATGGGAATTGTAGGACTTCCAAATGTAGGGAAGAGTACGTTATTTAATGCAATTACAAAAGCAGGAGCTGAATGTGCAAATTATCCATTTTGTACAATAGAACCCAATGTAGGTGTAGTAGCAGTTCCAGATGAAAGATTAAAAAGATTAGCAGAAATATATCATCCAGAGAAAATTACACCAGCAGTAATTGAATTTGTAGATATTGCAGGTTTAGTAAAAGGCGCAAGTCATGGGGAAGGATTAGGCAATAAATTTTTATCTCATATACGAGAAGTCGATAGCATTGTAGAAGTGGTTAGATGTTTTGAAGATACCAATATTGTTCATGTAGATGGAAGCATTGAGCCAATTAGAGATATTGAAACAATTAATTTAGAATTAGTTTTTGCAGATCTTGAAACAGTTGAAAAAAGAATAGAAAATAGCAAAAAGAAATTGAAAGCAGATAAAAAGGCACAAGTGGAAGTAGATAGCTTTGAAAAAGTGAAACAAGCGTTAGAGAATGGAAAACCAGCAAGAACGGTAGAATTAAATGAAGAAGAATTAGCATATATCAAAGATGCCTTTTTATTAACAATGAAACCAATCTTATATGTTGCCAATATTTCAGAAGGACAATTAGAAAATGCTTTTGAAGATGAGAAGGTAAAAAAAGTAGTAGAATATGCAAAACAAGAAAAGGCAGAAGTAATACCACTTTGTATTAAAATAGAGGAAGAACTAGCAACATTAGAGGGAGAAGAAGAAAAGGAAATGCTAGAAGCACTAGACTTACAAGAATCTGGCTTAGATAAAGTAATCAAAGCAAGTTATGATTTATTAGGTTTAATGTCTTTCTTAACTGCAGGAGAGCCAGAAGTAAGAGCGTGGACAGTAAAAAAAGGAACTAAGGCACCACAAGCAGCAGGAAAGATTCATACAGATATTGAAAGAGGATTTATTAGAGCAGAAATTATTTCATATGATGATTTAATTAGAGAAGGGTCAGCAGTAGCTGTAAAAGAAAAGGGATTAATGCGTTCAGAAGGAAAAGAATATATTATGCAAGATGGAGATGTTGTACTATTTCGATTTAATGTTTAAATAAAAATGTCGAAAAAAATTATAAAAAATACTTGACTATTTAAAAAAGTAAGTATAAAATTAAATAAGTTATAAAGAATAAGAAGTCTTTATGACTTACTTAAACAAATAAGCAAAGCGAGTTTGTAAAACTATTAAAAATCAGTATATTTTAAAAAAAACTACAAATACTACTGATAGAAATTTCGAAAGAAAAAAGGAGAATAGAGAATGATGAAAAATAAGAAATTAATAATTGTATTTATTTTAGTAATTGCATTTTTATTAGTAATGATTAACTTTACAAAAGCTACAGACGATGTAGGACAATTACCAACTATTTCAACAAATAATAATCCAAGTAACCAAAATCAAGTTAATGAACCAACTAACACACCAGCACCAATTACAGGAAACAATACAACCAATAATAGTACTAGTGGAAACACTTTACCACAAACAGGTGTAGCAGGAGATACAGCATTATTTGTATTTATTGGAGTTTGTGTAGTTTCAGCAATATATGCATATTTTAGAATAAAAAAATACAACAATTTACATTAATTAAAAATAGAAGAATGTTAACAAAGGTAGTTAACATTCTTTTTAGTTGATTAAATAATTATTTTAGCTCTTTTCCTTGAATGACAATTCGTCTATTTTGGTTGGAATTATCACAAGTTAGTAAAGTAATCATTTTCTGCTTACCAATGTTTTGGTTAGTACAAGATAAATCATTAGCATCTACTTCAAACTTTTTATAAATTTCATAATCTTTTTTTTGACCAGACAAACCATAAATTTCAATAGTATCTCCAATAGATAGTTCATTAAGCCTTCCAAAAAAACGATTATCAATATAATTATGTCCTGCGATGCATAAGTTTCCTACTTCATTTGGCATAGGACCATTAAAACGACAAAGGGAGATTCTAAGTAGTTCATCATTACTTTCTGACAGAATAGGATAGTTTAATGCAATCTTATCAATTTTAATCATACCAATTACAAAAGGATTACGTATTAAAATATCAGAGTTTAGAGGACTAGCTTCATAATGAGAATTATCAGAGTAAAGAGTAGTTAATTGGTAGTTGTCTAAGAGTTTTCGCGAAACTTTTTCTTTTTGACGGTATTGATAAATTTTTCCTAAAAGAAATAAAAGAAATATAACAGCAATGCTAGAAGATAAAATAAACTGTAACTGATATTTTTTCTTTTTTACAAAGGTTTTAAGATATTGCATTTGGGAATGATGAGTAATAGTGAAATTTCCACCATAAGGGATTTCAGCTATTTCGTTGCTAAATTGAATATGAATTTTTTTGAGCTTATGTTTAGATTTATGAATTTGATTTTGCTTTAAGCTTTCTTCAATAATTTGATTAGCCATTTTCTTTCATCCTTTTATAACTTCTTTTGTATATAGTTTGAGCAAAAAAGATATAAATATACAATATGAAATGTAAAAAAATTTCAAAAAAGAGATGTCAAAACAGATAATGTATGATAGAATAAATACAAACTTTTAAAGAGGAAAATACAAACTAAAAAGGAGAGTGTATGAATTGCCAGAATTAAAGTATAAAAGAGTTTTACTAAAGCTAAGTGGAGAAGCATTAGCAGGAGAAAAAAAACATGGAATTGATGAAAAAACCATGGGTGAAATTTGTGATCAAATTAAAAAGCTAATAGAGATGGGAGCAGAAGTAGCTATTGTAGTTGGCGGAGGAAATTTCTGGAGAGGCAGAAATGGAAAAGAAATGGAAAGAACAACATCAGACTATATGGGAATGCTTGCAACTTCTATGAATGGCTTAGCTTTGCAAGATGCATTAGAAGCAAGAGGGATTTATTCGAGACTACAAACAGCTATAGAAATGAGGGAAATAGCAGAACCATTTATTCAAAGAAAGGCAATTAAACATTTACAAAAAGGAAGAGTTGTGATATTTGCTTGTGGAACAGGTCATCCATATTTTACAACGGATACAACAGCAGCATTAAGAGCAGTTGAAATTGGAGCAGAGGCAATACTGGTTGGAAAAACAATTGATGCAGTTTATTCAGATGATCCAAAGATTAATCCAAATGCCCAAAGATATGACCATATCACATATTTAGATATTTTATCAAAAGATTTAAAAGTGATGGACTCTACAGCAACTGCTTTATGTAGAGATAATAAAATACCACTTATTGTATTTGGAATTGCAGACCCTGAAAATATGGCTAAAGCAATTAAAGGCGAAAAGGTGGGAACATTAGTAACTGAATAGGTATTTTAGACTTTGCAAAGTCAAAGGCTAAAGTAATTAGTTTGATGCTTGTCAACAAATTTAAAATAAAGGAGATAAAAAATGAATAACATATTTGAAGAAAAAATGAATAAAACCATTAGTGTATTTCAAGAAAATTTAGCAGAAGTAAGAGCAGGACGTGCAAATCCAGCAATCTTAAACAAAATTTCAGTAGATTATTATGGAGTATCAACTCCAATTAATCAAGTAGCAGGCATTTCTGTGCCAGAGGCTAGGATGATATTAATTCAACCATGGGATATTAATTTATTAAAGGAAATTGAAAAAGAAATTTTAAAATCAGATATAGGAATTAATCCAAATAATGATGGAAAAGTCATAAGATTAAATTTTCCAGAATTAAATGAAGAAAGAAGAAAAGAGTTAGTAAAAGATATTAGAAAAACAGCAGAAGAAGCAAAAGTGGCAATTCGTTCTATTAGAAGAGATGCAATTGATGAAGCAAAAGAAATGCAGAAAAAATCAGAAATTACAGAAGATGATTTAAAGAATGAAGAAGAGCAAATTCAAAAATTAACAGATAAAAAAATAGAAGAAATAGATAGCCTTTTAGTAGCAAAAGAAAAAGAGATAATGACAGTTTAAAGCAACTTACCCAACATGGGCACATTAGTCTGAAGGAAAATAAACACCTGGCGGAGACAGAGCTTGTCCTTAAAGTAAAGAAAAAAACAGTGGGGACATATCTTTAGCTCTAAAGCAAAGAAAAACCAGCGGGGACAGAGCTTATCCCTAGCGGAAAGACTAAGGGGAAAACTCTGTCCCCGATAGAGAAGGAGAACGAAATGGAAGAAACAATGCCAAAGCATATTGCTATTATAATGGATGGAAATCGTAGATGGGCAAAGGAAAGAAATATAGAGACAAGGCTTGGTCATAAAGAAGGAGCAGAAACCTTAAAGAGAATAGCAAAATATGCAAACAAAATTGGAATTCAATATTTAACTGTATATGCTTTCTCAACAGAAAATTGGAAACGAACTAAAGAAGAAGTAGGGGCTTTAATGGGGCTACTTCAAATGTATGTTAATGATTTTCTAAATGATAAGGAATTAGAAGATATAAAAATTAATATACTAGGTGATGTCTCAAAACTAGAACATGGGCTTCAAAAGAGTATTCAAAAAGCAATAGATAGAACAAAAGATTATACAGGAATGACTTTAAATGTTGCTTTTAATTATGGTGGTAGAGATGAAATTACAAAAGCTGTACAAAAAATTGCAATCAAAGTACAAAATAACGAAATAGCAATTCAAGATATTGATGAGCAATATGTATCAGATAGTTTATATACACAAGGTCAATTAGAGCCAGATTTATTAATTAGAACAGGTGGAGAACAAAGAGTTAGTAACTTTTTGCTTTGGCAATTAGCCTATACAGAATTTCTATTTATTGATAAATATTGGCCTGACTTTTCAGAAGAAGATTTAGAAGAAGCAATTAAAGTGTTTGAACAAAGAAATCGTAAATTTGGTGCAAAATAGCAATAATGTATAAAGTAAAAGGCAAAGGAAGGAATTACAAGAAAATATGAATGTAAAAAGATTTATATCAGGAATGGTATTGTTCCCAATTGTAGCAGTAATTATCATATTGGGAAATCAATATATAGTAGATATTGCGGTTTCAATAGTAGCCATTATGAGTATACATGAATTTTATAAAGCATTTCGTACAAGTCGGAAAAGCAAAACCAGTTGAATGGCTAGGATATTTGGCAGCGTTACTAATTTGTATTATTCATCTTGTGCCAATGGCTATGGTTTTAAAAACAATTGGAATACTTTTACCAATGGCAATGCTTGTACTATTTGCACATGTAATTGCTACTAATGGAAAAACGACTATTCAAGATATTGCAATTACCTTTTTTGGTATTTTTTATGTAGTTGTTTTCCTACTATTTATTCCAGTTATACGAGAAGACCTAAAAGAAGGAAAAATCTTAATTTGGTTTGTATTCTTTAGTGCATGGGGAACAGATATCTTTGCATATCTAATAGGAAGGCATTTTGGAAAACATCATTTTACAGAAATTAGCCCTAATAAAACAATAGAAGGCTGTATTGGTGGAACATTAGGTGGAGTAATTGCAGTAGTGATTTATGGATTAGTATGTAATTTTGTGTTCCATACGCAAATGAATTATATTTTATTAGTAGTAACAGGAATTTTATTAAGCTTAAGTGGGCAATTAGGAGATTTAGCAGCATCAGCTATAAAGAGATATACAGAAATTAAGGATTTTAGTAATTTAATACCAGGACATGGTGGAATGATGGATAGAATTGATAGCATCATATTTATTGCACCATTTGCCTACTTTTTACTCCCAATGTTAATAAGATAAAAAGTGAAGAATATAAATATACAAAAGAGGAAAAATAGGAAAGTATGTTACCAAAAAGTAATGTACTTTTCAATTAGTTAAATTTTAACCAAAGGAGAAGAATATTGATTTCTATTTTGATAACCATATTAAAAATAGTTTTTATATTAGGTTTTTTAGTGTTAATTCATGAAGGTGGACATTTCTTAGTTGCAAAATTATGCAAAATTAAAGTAAATGAATTTGCAATAGGTTTTGGTCCTACTATTTGGAGAAAGCAAGGAAAAGAGACAAAATATGCTTTACGATTAATTCCAGTTGGTGGTTTTGTGAGTATGGTAGGAGAGGAAGAGCGTTCTGAGGAAGAAGGTTCTTTTAGTAAAGCAAGTATTCCGAAAAGAATTGCAGTAGTAGCAGCTGGAGGACTAGTTAATATTGTTTTTGCCTTAATTGTATATTTTGTTTTAATGGCAAGTATGGGAAATAACATTGCTCCAATTATCGATTATCCAATGGAAGATTCAAAAGCACAAGTAGCAGGAATACAAGCAGGAGATAAGATTAAAAAAGTAAATGGAAAGACCATACATTATAAAAAGGATTTAGATAAAATATTAGCGAAATGTAATGGAGAAGAATTGGAAGTTGTTATTGATAGAAATGGAGAAGAAAAAAGCTATACTTTTGCACCAAGAGAAGAAAAATATAACTATACAGGAATTGCAATATCTAGCACAGATGGAGCAAGTACCAAAATTGCAGCTATATCGGCTAAAAGTCCAGCCAAAGAACAAGGACTAGAAGTAAATGATGTGATTTTGAAAATTAATGAGGTAGATGTAAAAGGAAATGCACAAAAATTAGTAGAGGAAATTAATAAAACACAAGGACAAGAAATTAAATTTACTATAGAGAGAGGAAATGAAACAAAAGAAGTTTTAATAACTCCAGAAGTAAAGGCAGACTATTATTTAGGTGTTTACCTTCAAAAAGCAGAAAATAACTTAGGAAATAATCTATATTATGCATGGTGGGAAACAGGAGATTTTGCCTTTTCTATTGTAGATAACTTAAAATTATTATTTACAGGTAATGTTTCAATAGACCAAATGATGGGACCAGTTGGAATTGGAGAAGTAGTAGCACAAACGAATGGATTTGCAGACTTTATCTATATTTTAGCCTTAGTATCTATTTCTTTAGGATTTACAAATCTTTTACCATTCCCGCCATTAGATGGAGGAAAGATAGTCATATTATTAATTGAAGCGATTAGAAGAAAACCATTAAAAGAGAAAACAGAAATGACAATTCAGTCTTTAGGATTTATGCTATTGATTGGTTTATCTATTTATGTAACATATAACGATATACTTAGAATTTTTTAAGTTCTAGGAAAGCACATTGTTAATTTATTTTTTAGGAGGAGCAAAAAATGAAACAAGATGAAATGGAAGAAATTGTACCAAAGACAGAAAAAAGAGAAGAGATACCATCAGAAAAACCTAAAAAATCAAAAGAAGAATTAGCAAAAGACTATCAACAATATTATGAATGGCTAGATACAATTTATCCAATAGGAAACTTTGAACTTCAAGGGAGAGATGGAGAAACTTTATATTTTCATCATGGTTACAATCTTTATGATAAAAAGGATGATGAGCCAGTATTAGTTTATCATCTAAGAGATACATCTTATAAAGAGTTTGCACAGCAACAAAGAGAATTACTTTTAAAGGGAGAAGTAACAAAAGATGATAGTAAAACCTATAGTTTTAAAGGTAGTATTGTAATAAATAAAAAAGAAAAGAGATTTAGTTTTTTAGTAGAAAGGGAGTACAAAGGAAAAGGTTATGGTAGAGCAATTTATGATAATTATTTACAAATTTTAGAGATGTTAGGCATTGAAGATAAGGAATTATATACAGTTGCTATTAGTCAAAATACAAACCATCCCTTTTTACAAAGAATGTATGTTAAAGAAGTAGTAGCTAGGACAAGTGAAAAACCAAATCTTGAAAATGCTCAGCAGATTCTTCAAGAACTTGCCAGATGGCAAGGTATAAGACAAATAAGGCTAAAGGAGATAAATGACATTATTGATTATGCAATAAGGTCTAATGTTCCTATGGCAGAAATAGCAAAATCACTAAATGAAAACGGGCTAAGCATTGGTAGAGATGTATTTCATAATGAAAGGAAAGAAGTAGAAAGTCTGCAATCTTTTGGGGGAATAGGGTTAAAAGCTACCGCAATGCACCAACATTTTATGCAAGATAAAGATTTTGCATTTATGCAATTTATTACAGAGCCTGATGTAGAAGATACCACAATAGAATTCCGAAGAATTCTAGCAGAAGTCAAAAAAGAATATAGGGCAAAACAGCAAGAAGATAGATATATAGAGCCAAATTTACAAAACTTTGGAGAATTAGAACATATCATTTTAGATTGGAAAAATGCAGGTTTACTTTTTAGAAGTGTTATACCAGAAATACAAGAAGTGGTAAAAAGACAAGCTATTAGTAAGTTTGAAGAATTTGACCCAGAACATAAACAAGCATGGAATTGGAGTGTTGACGACAATTCATTTAAAACTTTTAAGATGTTGAGTGAAGCAGGATTAATGGATAAAGATACTTATATTGCTTTGTATCAAAAAGCACTTAATCGTAATTATACCTTAAGAGATTTTGATGGAGTAATATTTACACATATCAGTAGAGAAGAAAGAGAAAAAGCAAGAAGAGAAATTGCTGAAAATACATATTATCCAAGCCCAAAGAAAAAATGGCAAAAGGCAGAAAATAGATGGGACAAGGAACATTCTATTCCAAGAGTTGCAGTTCCACAAGCATTGGCTAAGAAAGGTAATGTGCGTGAGTTATTGAAACAACAGATTTTACAACAAGGTATTGCTAGGAAAACAAAAATAAAAACAGATATGATGGGAAAAGGGAAAGATGGGAAACCATTCATAGTAGATAATTTAAAAGATTGGCTATTTGGTGTTCCAGGAACACATGGAAATTTACAAATGATAGGAAATTCAGCAATTGTATTTCCGCCACAAACACCAGAATTTGCTGTTCAATTGATAGAACAGGCTTTGAAAAGCATTGAATATCCTGATTTTGGGGAAAGAGAATAGAAATATACCAGCCATTATTTTGAAAATATTACGTGAATTAGAAATATATATTAAACACGGCGAACTTATTTCTTGAATGAGAAATAAGTTGACAAATTTAATATGCAGGATTATAATTAATATAGGTGATGCAAATGTTAAAAAGAGAAATGTATTTATCAAGAATAAGAGGTTTTTATGAGAGTGACCTTGTAAAGATATTAGTTGGAATAAGAAGATGTGGAAAATCAGTTATATTAAAACAGATTATGCAAGAACTAAAAGAAAAAGGAATAGATGAAAGTCATATTATATATATAAATTTTGAACTTATAGAATTTGAAGAACTACAAGATTATAAAAAATTAAATTTATATATAAAAGCAAAAATAATAGACGATAAAAAGTATTATGTATTTTTAGATGAAATTCAAAAGGTAGAGAAATTTGAAGATGTTGTAAATTCGCTAAGAGCATCCATAGATAATATCAGTATTTTTATTACTGGTTCTAATAGTAAATTGTTGTCTAATGAATTATCAACCGTTTTATCAGGAAGGTATGTACTGTTTAATATTTATCCATTAAGCTATAAAGAGTTTGTAGAACTTACTAATAAGGAAGCTAAATCAGAAGATACTTTTTGGGATTTTGTGAAATGGGGTGGACTTCCTAACAGAACACAATTTACAGATGTAAATAATATAAAAGATTATCTTCACAGTGTATTTGATTCTATTATATTAAGAGATGTAGTGGATAGATTAGGATTAAAGGATACTGTTCTATTTGATTTGCTATTACAATATATTGTAGATACTACGGGGCGACAATTTTCAGCTGAAAATGTCATAAACTTCTTAAAGAGTGAAGGAAAATCTATATCAACTGAAACCTTATATAACTATTTAGATGCATTATGCAAAGCGTTGATGATTAAGAAAATATATAGATATGACATTCATGGGAAGGCAATTTTAAAAACTTTGAATAAATATTATATGACAGACTTAGGAATTGCCCAAATAAAAAACAATAATTTTGAAATAAATAAGAGTTTTGCAATTGAAAATGTTGTATATAACGAATTGCTAGCAAGAGGATATGATGTTTATATAGGAAAAGTAAAAAATGGAGAAATAGACTTTATTGCAACAAAAACAGATGAAAAGTTATATTTTCAAGTAACATATCTATTGGAAAATGATAAAGTACAAAATAGAGAATTTGGAGCATTTGAAGAAGTAAAGGATAATTATCCTAAATATGTTCTTTCATTAGATAAAGCAAGCTTTTCAAGAGATGGAATTATTCATAAAAATATAATAGATTGGTTATTAGAAGAATAAGGAAAGTGGAGTAAAGAAATACAATGGAAGAAAAGCTAAAAACAGTCAAAGAAGTATTTAAAGATTTTGATTTTAATAGCTTCGCATTAAGCGAAGCTAAAGTTGCATGTGTCAATATTTATAAAAAGTCCAATACATTGGAACTAAAGCTACTAGCAACTTCTTCTATTTTAATCAAAGACCTAATAGACTTTGAAAAATACCTAGAAAAACGTTTTAATTTCAAGAATGTTGAAATTAAAATAGAAGAGCCAAAGAATATAGAAGAAGGTAAAGAAGCACAAAAAGAAGAAAGCGAAAATCATATAGATGCAAAAATACAAACACAATGGCAAGATATTGTAGAATATATGGCATACAAACATCCTCTTACCAAAGCATTGCTAAAGAATAGCAGTATACAGATTGAAAATAATAGAATTATAGTAGTTATGGCTATGAAAGGAAAGAATGTATTAGAGGCGAGAAGTTTTGATAAAATATTGGCACAAAAGTTAAAGGATTTATATCATAAAAACTATGTAGTAGTTTTTCAAGAAGAAGTAACTCAAGAAATGTTAGAGCGATATCAAGAACATGCAAGAGAACTAGAAAAGCAAGCTATTCTATTATCGCAAAAAGAAGCTTTAGAGCAAGCGCAAGAAAAACAAGAAACAAAGAAAGCGCAAACTCAAGAAATGCCACCAGTAGGAACTGATGGAGTACCACCAATTGATGCAGGAGCACCTTGGGAAGCACCACCACCTCCAGAAGAACCAGAAGAAGTCTCTCCAATGATTCATGGAAGAAGTATGAAGCTAAAAGGAGACTTAGCAAAAATTGTTGATTTATCCGTAGATAGTGGAAATGTCTTATTAGATGGTGAAATTATGAGACATGACGAAAGTCCTAGCAGTAGAGAGTTAAAGTCAGGCAAGTTTTTAGTCATGTTTGATTTATATGATGGCACTAGTACCATTACTTGCAAAGCCTTTATAGAAGCAGATAAATTTGATGGTGTGATGAAAAGACTAAAAGGGGCTAAAGGTGTAAAAGTAGATGGAACTGCACAGTTTGATCCGTTTTCAAAAGAATTAGGGGTGATTTCTAACACCATTCTTGAGTCCACAGGACTAAAAAAAGAATCTAGAAAAGATGAAGCACCTGTTAAAAGAGTGGAATTACATATGCATACTCAAATGAGCCAAATGGACGGAATGACTGCGTGTAAAGATTTATTAAAACGTGCCGTAAAATGGGGCATGAAATCTATTGCTATTACAGACCATGGAGTTGTACAAGCCTTTCCTGATGCACATAAATATTTAGAAAAAGACCACCCAGATCTAAAAGTAATTTATGGTGTAGAAGCATATTTAGCACCAGATGAAGCATCTTGTGTATCTTTCTCAAAAGGACAAAATCTAGAAGATGCTACTTATTGTGTACTAGATTTAGAAACAACAGGACTATCCTTTAGAACTGAGAAGATTACAGAAATAGGAATTATGAAGGTAAAGAATCATCAAGTAATTGATGAATTTTGTACCTTTGTTAATCCTGAAAAACCAATTCCACAAAGAGTGGTAGAAGTAACTAATATTACAGATGATATGGTGAAAAATGCTCCAACAATAGACGAAGTTTTGCCAAAAGTATTAGAATTTGTGGGAGACAGTGTTTTAGTAGCACATAATGCAGATTTTGATATTGGATTTTTAAAGCATAATTGTACAGAATTAGGTCTTCAATTAGGAAATACCTATTTAGATACATTACGTTTAGCAAAATCATTATTTCCAGAGTATAAGAAATATAAACTAGGGTTAATAGCAGAAAAGTTAGGAATTAAAGTAGAAGTAGCACATAGAGCATTAGATGATGTAGATACTACTGTGAAAGTATTTAATGTCATGTTAGGCATGTTAAAGGAAAAAGGAATTATTACTTTAGATGATATGGATAAGCTAAGTGGTAAAACAGATTATAAATCACTCCCAACTTATCATGCCATTATTCTAGCAAAAGATTATGTAGGACTTAGAAATTTATATAAATTGATATCTACTTCACACTTAGATTATTTTTATAAAAAGCCACGTATTTTAAAATCTGTTTATAAAAAATATTCAGAAGGCTTAATGATGGGAAGTGCCTGTGAAGCAGGAGAGTTATATAGAGCTATTATTGCAGGAAAAGCAGATGAAGAATTAGAAGAAATAGCTAGTGATTACGACTATTTAGAAATTCAACCAATTGGCAACAATATGTTTATGGTTCGTAATGAAACAGTAGCAAGCATAGAAGAATTGCAAGATATTAACCGAAAGATAGTAGCTTTAGGAGAAAAACTACAAAAGCCAGTAGTAGCTACTTGTGATGTGCATTTTATGGACCCACAAGATGAAATTTATCGTAGAATATTAATGGCAGGACAAGGGTATGATGATGCTGATGAGCAAGCACCACTTTATTTGCGTACCACAGAAGAAATGCTAAAGGAATTTGAATATTTAGGAGAAGAAAAGGCTTACGAAGTAGTTGTAACCAATACTAATAAAATTGCAGATATGTGTGAAAAAATAAGCCCAATTTCACCTGAAAAATGCCCACCATATATTGAAGGCTGTGAAGAAACGATTAAAGAGATAGCTTATAGTAAGGCACATGAACTATATGGTGACCCTCTACCAGAATTAGTACAAGCAAGATTAGATAAAGAATTAAACTCCATTATATCTAACGGCTTCTCAGTAATGTACATTATTGCACAAAAATTAGTATGGAAATCAAATGAAGATGGATATATTGTAGGTTCCAGAGGGTCAGTGGGTTCTTCCTTTGTAGCGAATATGACAGGTATTACAGAAGTAAATTCACTTCCGCCACATTATAGATGTCCAAACTGTAAATACTCAGACTTTACAGATTATGGAGTAAAAAACGGATTTGACTTACTAGATAAAGACTGTCCAAAATGTGGACATAAATTAACCAAAGATGGTATGGATATTCCATTTGAGACTTTCTTAGGATTTGATGGAGATAAAGAGCCTGATATTGACTTGAACTTCTCAGGAGAATATCAAGCAAAAGCACATAAATATACAGAAGTTATCTTTGGAAAAGGAACTACTTTTAAAGCAGGAACAGTTGGTACAGTAGCAGATAAAACTGCTTTTGGATATGTAAAAAAATATTATGAAGAAAGAGGAGTTCCTGTTAGTAATGCAGAAGTATTAAGAGTTTCACAAGGCTGTACAGGTATTAAAAGAACGACAGGACAGCATCCAGGTGGAATTATTGTAGTGCCAAAGGGAAGAGAAATCTATGAATTTACACCAGTACAACACCCAGCAGATGACCCGAACTCTGATATTGTAACAACACATTTTGATTATCACTCTATCGACCAAAACTTACTAAAACTAGATATTCTAGGACACGATGATCCGACTATGATTAGAATGTTGTTTGATATTACAGGAATTGACCCAACAAAAGTACCGTTAGATGATAAAGAAACCATGTCTATTTTTAGGTCAACAGAGGCCTTAGGGGTAACACCAGAGCAAATCCATTCAGAAGTAGGAAGTTATGGTATTCCTGAATTTGGAACCAAATTTGTAAGAGGAATGTTAGTAGATACAAAACCAACTACTTTTGGTGAATTAATCAGTATATCAGGACTTTCACATGGTACAGACGTATGGCTTAATAATGGACAAGAGTTGGTAAACTCTGGAATTGTAACTTTAAGTGAGGCAATTGGTTGTAGAGATGATATTATGATTTATCTAATTAAACAAGGTCTACCGCCTAAAAAAGCTTTCAAGATTATGGAGTTTGTACGTAAAGGAAAAGCCTCAAAAGACCCAGAAAAGTGGTTAGAATTTGAAGCAGAGATGAGAGAATACAACATACCAGAATGGTATATTGGTTCTTGTAAGAAAATCAAGTACATGTTCCCAAAAGCCCATGCAGCAGCATATGTAACAAACGCTTTCCGTATTGCTTGGTTTAAAGTACATAGACCAGCAGCCTACTATACAGCATATTTTACCATTCGTGCAGATGAGTTTGATAGTGATATCATGTGTTATGGTGTAGAAAAAGTAAAAAACAAAATGAAAGAAATTGAGTTACAAGGAAACAGTGCAACGACAAAGGATAAGAATATGTATGCAATTCTAGAATTGGTATTGGAAATGTATGAAAGAGGAATTACTTTCTTACCAATTGACTTATATGAAAGTCATGCAACCAAATTCAAAATGGAATCAGACACAGAAATAAGACCGCCACTAAATAGTGTGCCAGGATTAGGAACTGTTGCAGCAGAAGGAATTGATGAGGCGAAAAAAGATGGAAAATTCATGTCGATTGATGATATGAAAATTCGTTCAAAGATAGGAAAGTCAGTTATAGAATTGTTAGATAAAGTAGGTTGCCTAAAAGGAATGAGCCAAAGCAACCAGATGAGCTTATTTGGATAAAGAGTTTTTCTTGAAAAAAGAGATGAGTTGTGGTAGAATAAGCGTGAAAAGTTAAAATAAGGAAAGGTTGAAATAGATATGCTAGAAGAAAGTAGAAAAACAGAAGATCAACTTACCAAAGAATTAGAAGATGTATTAAGGCAATTATATGAAATTTTCAAGGGAAATGAAGAAGAAAGGCGCAAAGCAGTTGAAGCTAAAGCTAGAATGGCACTAAAAATATTCAAAGAATTAAAAGATGAAAAACAAAAAGAGACTATAGAACTAGCAAAACAAGGACATTCACAAGTTGAAATTGCGAGGCAGGTAGGAAAAAACAAGGCAACTATTACTAAATTCCTTGCAAGAAGGGGGATATTATCTGTAACACAAATTAAGCGAATGCTAAGAGAAAGTATGCAACAAGGAGAAGAGTCAATATCGAATGAAGAATGGGCTGCAAAAACAGGAGTATATCCAGAAACAATAGAGAGAATTAGGCAAGAACTTGAGAATGCAAGAAGAAATGAAGAAACTAAGAAACAAAATCCAGAAGATAAAAAGAAACGAGAACTTTCACAAACTAGCCTTCAAATATTAGAATTAGCAAGACAGGGAGTTCCACATGGAGAAATAGCTGAGCAGTATAAGAGAACAGCAGGATATATCAGTTCGCTAGCTAGAAGAAATGGGATAGCTAGTGTAAAAGTTATAAGACAAGAGTTAAAACAAGAGGACTCAAAGGATTTATCTAGTGAGGGATTAGCAACCAAGTTAGGAGTTTACCCAGCAACAATAGAGAGAATTAGGAAAGAACTTGAAAAGACAGAAAGTAAATCTAAAAGTGATAAGGAAAAAGAGGCACGAGAAAGACAAAAGGCTCAAGAATTTGCAATGATAATAGATTTAGCCAAAAAAGGTATTAAACATACAGCGATAGCGAAAAGATGTGGAAAATCGACGCCAACTATTGATAAAATTGCAAAAGAAAATGGAATTTGTACAGTGAGAGAAATTGTACAAATGATGAGACAACCAGGACTAGAAGATCTATCTGATGAAGAATGGGCTACAAAAACAGGAGTATACCCAGAAACAATAGCAGAGATAAAAGAAAGACTAGAAGAAAGGCAAACTACAAATGAAACGCGACCAAGGACAAACAACCGAGAGATTATATTATCACCAGAAAAGGAAGCAAAAATAATAGATTTACTGAAACAGGGAATCTCAAATATACAAATACATGAATTGGTAGGGTTACAATCAGCTTGGATTAATAATTTTGCTAAAAAATGTGGTATAGCTAACTGGCGTACAATTAAACAAATTTTAATGAATGAAAAAGGTGTAACAGATGAAGAAGTGGCAGAAAGAACAGGAGTATATGTAGAAACAGTAGCTAGAATTAGAGCAGAGATAGAACAAGCCAAAAAGAGGAGAGAAGGGGCTAAGACAATATATCAGCAAAGAGCGAAAGCCAAAAAGAAGGATGAAGAATTACCAACTACTCCACAAAAGAAATTGGTAAAAAGAATTCCACCAGTGATTACGTATCAAGGACAAAAAGTAGAAGGAGTGAGTTCTCAAAAGGGGGAAAACTTAGCAACGAAGTTAGGTATATCTTCTATATTAGTAGAAAAAATACAGAGTGAGCTAAGAAAATTTCCTGCGGTTGGGGCTATTGCACACGAAAATAAGGTTTCTAAAAAAGTGGTAGAAGCTATCTTAGCTGAAATGAGGAATCAAGAGTATGCTAGAACACATACAGTAGTACAATATAGGACAGAAATGATAAAATTAAGAAGTGCAATGAAAAGTGCAAACGAAGGACAAGTGAATGCAACACAAAGATATAGAATGGATAAGTTAATTAGTGAGTTCTCTTCTTTTTTAACTATAGAAGATTATGCTTTTTTAGCTTATGGATATGCTAAAGAAAGAGACTATCAGAGAGCTATTGAAATAGGAGAGCAACATCTAGGATTGGAAACTCCTAGTATACTTGGTTTACAACAAAAAATAAATGAAGTAATACAAAAAGGTTTAACAGAAAAAGGAACAACGTTTAAAGAGCTTGAAATAGGATAAAGGTAGGTCAGAAGATGAAAATAGAAGAAATTTTTACGATTCAAAATATTATGATATATTTGATTATAATTAATTTAATTACTTTTTTTGTAATGTGGTTAGATAAAAGAAAAGCTAAAAAAGGAAGATGGAGAATCCCAGAAAATACTTTATTGCTGTTTGTATTGTTAGGTGGAGGAATAGGTGGAATTATAGGGATGTACGTTTTTCACCATAAAACACAAAAAGCTAAATTCGTGATAGGATTTCCTGTTATTTTAATTTGTGAAATATTAATTGTAATAGCTACTTTTGTACTATGATGATAGAAAAAAAGACAATCAAACTGTCTTTTTTTCTTTTGTAGGAAAGTGTAACAAATTGTTAAGACATTTGTTATAGTTTATTAAATGATAGTAGAGAATGAGTTTAATTTGCATTAATTTACATAATATGGTATAATGAGACATAGTGTGCAATGAGAAATCGAGAAAAAAGGAGTATGTATGGGGAGTACAAGAAAATCTGAAGAACAATTAACCCAAGAAATTATGAAATTAGTAAATCAGTTATATGGTACAATGAAAGGTGACCCAGAAGCAATACAACAAAAGGTTGCTTCTATTTTAGCTGATTCAGCAGAACAGGCTGCAGAGCAAGAAAATGAAAGTGATAGAATTAATAGAAGAAGAGCTATAGAAATGGCCAAAAATGGTGAGAAAACAAAAAGCATAATGGAAGAGACAGGTTTAACAGAGATGGCTGTAAAGTGGATGAGAAAAACAGAAGGAATTATGTCGAGAGATCAAGTTAGAGAATTAATAATGGCTCAAAAAAGTAATGAAGAAATACAAGAACAGTCCAAATGGACAATAGATGCTATTGAAAGAATGAGAAAAGAAATAGAAGAGCGAATACAAAGAAGAAAAGCAGATAGAAAAGAAAGATCAGACAGAAGAAATGCTATGCTAAAAGAAGAAAGACGTGGCAGAGTAGAAGCGAAAAAAGAAGAAAGAGATGCCAAGGACCAAATGCTTAGAGTCCTACTAGCACAGGGATTGTCAATGGAAAAAATTGCAACATCGTTAGGATATCAATATCCACATACAGTAAGTGTGAAGAAAAGTAAGGGAAAACTTTTAGGAAGAAAAGAGATTGTTGCATTATTACCAGAAAAGTCAGATGAGGAACTCTTAGCAATAACAGGAATAAATGATATTTCTGTGATAGAACAAATTAGACAACAAGAAATGCCAAAACTAGAACAAGCCAAAAAAGAACAAGAGGAGAGAGAAAGGCAAAAGGAGGAGGCTAGAAAATCAGAAGATGCAAGAAATCAAACCTTTAGAATAGCATTAGCACAAGGAAAATCAGGAGCAGAAATTGCGACATTAGTTGGTTTGAAAAATGCAGGTTCTGTAAAACAGAAAAAACATGATATGAGAGCTTTGAGCAGACAACAAATTATAAAGCTATTACCAGAAAAGTCAAATGAGGAACTTGTAACAATAACAGGGATAAATGATATTTCTGTGATAGAACAAATTAGACAAGAAGAAATGCCAGAAACAAGCAAAGAGAGTAAAAATGCAGTAGTTGAGGATGGAGCTATTCAAAACGCAGGTCCAATACTTCAGGAACAAGAAAGAGTAGCAATACCAATTATAAAAAGAAAAGATGAAAAACAATTTTTAAAGTTAGCAGGAACTTTGACAAGTGTAGAAGAAATAGCACAAAAATTAGGTTTGAGTGAGGATATAGTAAGAGTTGCTTTAATAGATTATAATATTTTTAGTAGAGAAGAAGTAATAGAATGGCTAGATTACCGAACAGACATGCAAATTGCTATTATGGGGAATCTAGAAGATTATACTATAGTAGCAAGAGTGAGAAAGGCAGAAAAAGAAAAACAGCTCTGTATGGATATAGATGAAGGCGAGTTAAATGTTGAGCAAATAGAAATAGAGCATAAGCAAAGAGAAGAGCAAGTTTTCTTAAAGATGGCAAGGAACTTTGAAGGCTTAGACAAACTAAAATGTATTTCAGGCCTTACAGAATATGCGGTTATTTTAAAATTAAGGAAACTACAGCTTTGTTCAAGACCAGAGGTGGAAAGATTAATAGAAGAAGGGAAAGCTAGTAATGCTCAAATAGCAGGACAAACAGGAAATATTAATGCAGTAGAGAGAATAAGAAATAGGGTATACCAAAGAGAACGTTTGATAAGGAGTATTCCAGAAGAAAAGCAAAGGCAAATTAGAAGTGGATTATTAGCAGGAAGAGCAATTGACAATATTGCTTTTGAGACAAAAACCACTCATACTGTTGTAAAAGCAATACAAGAAAAATGGTTAAGAGATAAAGAAATTCAAGTGACAGAAGAACGCAAAAAAGTTAATTTTAGAATAGAGTGGATTACATTTGATGCGAAAGTAAAAAATATAACAGAGAGTTCTTCAAGAGTCCAGAAAGATGTTCTTATTAATATTATAAATAAAATGTTAGTAGTATACGAAAAACTATTGACACAAAGACATTATGCATATATGGCATATACTTATATGAAAATGGGAGAATATATAAAGGGAATTGAATTTTCAAAGGATTATTTGAATTTACAACATAGTTCTATTAGTGGAGTGAAAAATAGAATTGATGAGATATTAGAACAAGAAAGAGAGGCAGGAAAACTAGGAGAATCAAGTAGTTTGAATATAAAAAGAATAAAATGGGAAGACTTTACCTGTATAGGTGGGTAGAAGAATACTTAGAAGCAATAATATGTTACCATAAAAAATAAAAAATAATTTCTAAAAGTTATCCACAGAAATAGTGGCGTGTTTTCAGTTGTTCACAAAGTTATCCACAATTTCCACAAGACATGAAATATATTTTTTTGTAAACTTGGCGTAACAATTATGTAACACATGTTGACAAAATGTAATAATATTGTAATGAGAATGTAATAAAAAGAAATGAAAGTTGTCGAAAATAAGATGAAATTGTAATAAAAGTGTGAACTTTGTGAAAAGATTATGACAAAAAGATTACAGATTTATAACAAACAGTAAGCAAAGGCAGAATACAAATTCACAAGCGAAAAGGAAAAGTTGAGGATAAAATGTAAAAACTGTGGATAAGTAATAAATGGTTGACAAAATGAAAAAAGAAGAGTAGAATAGTAAACAATTAAAAATTGCGATGAAAAAGAAAAAGTTTGGAAAAATTAAGAAAAAGAGAGTTGGAAAAGGTGAAAGCCAACCTTAATTACCAAATGGGGAGCTTTGGAGCATAAAAAGAGAAAGAGGATTAGCCTAAGGTGTTAATCAAATAGGGTGGAACCGCGGAAAATAAACTTTCGTCCCTAGCTTATATTTAAAAAGCTAGAGATGAAAGTTTTTTGTTTCTAGCAAGCTAAGAAAGAAGGAGGATTTTTATGTCAGATTTAACAATGGAAAAATTAGTAAATCTATGCAAAGCGAGAGGATTTGTATATCCTGGCTCAGAAATTTATGGAGGTTTAGCAAATTCTTGGGACTATGGTCCAATAGGAGCTGAACTGAAAAAAAATATTAAAGAGGCTTGGTGGAAAAAATTTATTGCGCAAAATAAGTATAATGTAGGAATTGATGCAGCTATTATGATGAATCCACAAGTTTGGGTAACTACAGGACATGTAGGAGGTTTCTCAGACCCACTTATTGACTGTAAATCTTGTAAAACAAGACATAGGGCAGACAAACTAATTGAAGAATGGGGATTTCAAAACGGAAAAGACATTTCTGGACTAGATGGTTGGACAAATGAACAATTGGTAGAGTATATCAAAGAAAATAAAATAGCTTGTCCTAATTGTGGCAAATTAGAGTTTACAGATATTAGAAAGTTCAATTTAATGTTTAAAACTTTTATGGGAGTAACAGAAGACGCTACTTCTACAGTATACTTAAGACCAGAAACAGCACAAGGAATGTTTGTTGATTTTAAAAATGTATTAAGAACTACTAGAAGTAAAATGCCAATGGGAATTGGTCAAATGGGGCGTTCTTTTAGAAATGAAATTACACCAGGAAATTTCATTTTTAGAACGAGAGAGTTTGAACAGATGGAGTTGGAATTTTTCTGTAAACCAGGAACAGATCTAGAATGGTATGAGTATTGGAAGAATTTCTGCAAAGAATGGCTTATTAATTTAGGAATAAAGCCAGAAAACTTGAGATTAAGAGAACATACTAAAGAAGAACTATCTTTCTATAGTAAAGGAACAACAGACATTGAATTTCTATTCCCTTTTGGTTGGGGAGAGCTATGGGGAATTGCAGATAGAACAGATTATGATTTGTCAAGACATATGGAAGCTTCAAAAGAGGATTTAACATATTTGGATCCAGAAACAGGAGAGAGATATGTACCATACTGTGTAGAGCCAGCAGTTGGAGTAGATAGAATCTTTTTAGCTATGATGTGCAATGGTTATGAAGAACAAGAAATTGCAGAAGGAGATACAAGAATTGTATTACATTTACATCCAGCCTTAGCACCATATAAAGTTGCAGTGCTTCCACTTTCTAAAAAATTAAGTGAAAAAGCAGAAGAAGTATATGATAAGTTATCTAAAGAATTTATGTGTGATTATGATGAAGCAGGAAGTATAGGAAAACGTTATAGAAGAGAAGATGAAATTGGTACTCCTTATTGTGTTACTGTTGATTTTGATACTTTAGAAGATGAAACAGTAACTGTTCGTGATAGAGATACTATGGAACAAGTAAGAGTGAAGATCGATGAACTACAAGCTTGGATTGCAGAAAAAGTGAAATTTTAATAGGAACTTGAATAAAGGGTTGAAAAATAAAATGAAAATAGTATATAATCATTACTAAGATTATATACTATTTTATATTATAGTATCGACAAAAAGAAAAGAGGCTTTAAATGGCAAAAAGAACGAAAGATACCAATGTGAAAAAAAGACGAGGGACATCCTTTATGGGAAATGTCCTTGTTCTCATGTTTTCACAAATTATGGTAAAAATATTAGGATTTATCTACAAATTAGTTATTACTAATTTTGAAGGTTTTGGAGATACGGGGCTTGGATATTATTCAGCAGGGTATCAAGTATATTCTTTACTACTAGCATTATCTTCCATAGGGATTCCAAATGTTGTTTCTAAACTAGTTTCAGAAAGAGTAGCAATAGGAGATAATAAAGGGGCTAGACGTATTTTTAAAGTTTGTATGACTTTTTTTACAATTGTAGGTTTTATACTTTCTGTTATCTTATTTTTTGGAGCAGAAAGCATTGCAAAAACGGTATTTAATGTTCCAGATACAAAATATGTCATGCAAGTACTAGCACCAGCAGTTGTATTTGTTGCAGCTTCAGCAGTTTTTAGAGGATATTTTGCTGGACTGAATGATATGAAACCAACAAGTTATTCTCAAATCTTAGAGCAGTTTTTAAATTGTGTATTGTCCATTACTTTTGTATATGCCTTAATTGGTAAAGAACCATATATTATGGCCGCAGGAGGAAATTTATCTACTACCTGTGCGATTATACTTACTTTTATTTATTTAATCGCTTACTACAAAAGAAAAAAAATTAAAGTAAAAAGAAGACAGGTATCACCAGAGGCAAATAAAACTACAGGTCAGTTGTTAAAAACCATCTTAGTAATGTCTATACCAATTACTTTTAGTTCTGTTATTTCTATCATTAGTCCACTAATTGATAGTACAACAGTTAGTAGATGTATTCAAAATGCTTTTGCAAGTATTTATCCGATTAAGGAAGAATTAGAAGCATTTGCGATGAGCATGACAGGAATTTTGTCAAAGGTAGATACATTAACTGCATTACCAATTGCTATTAATATTGCATTTTCTACTGCATTAGTACCAGTAATATCTACTTCATTGGCAAAAAGAGATTATGAAACAGCATCAAAAAGAATGACATTCTCACTATTTGCGTCTATATTGATTATCATTCCTTGTGCCTGTGGATTTATTAGCTTAGCCCAACCAATTCTAAATTTAATTTATCCAACAGCGTCAAATGGTGCAAGTGTATTGATTTTATGTTCTATATCAATGATATTTGTTGCACTGAATCAAACCATTAATGGAGGATTATATGGAGTAAACAAAAGTTATATTCCAGCTGTTGCTATTATAATATCTGTTTTCATAAAAGTGGGATTAAATATTACTCTTATTAGTAACCCATCTATTGGAATTAATGGCTCCGGAATTAGTTCTATAGCAGCTCAAGGATTTGTATTTTTAATTTGCATTATTGCACTTCAGAAAAATCTAAAATTAAAGTTTGAATTTGGCAGAATGGTAGTAAGCCCAATAGCAGCAGGACTTTTGATGGGAGGATCTGTTTATTTAATTAATATGTGGCTTAATGAAGTAGTAGGAAAGTCAATCAGCACTATACTTGCTATTATCTGTGGAGGAGTTATCTATGTATTAGCATTATTTTTAGGAAAAATACTAAAAAAAGAAGACATACTAATGATACCATTTGGTACTAAGATTTATCCTCTATTAGTAAAACTAAGAATTTATCAAGACGAACCTGAATTAGCAGCAGATGGACTAGAGATAGAAGAAATACCAGAGAAAGTAGAAAGAGACATAACAACACAGAGATATGAAACAGAATTAATAGAAGAGGGGCAACAAGAATTAATGGTAGCAGAAGATACGGCCCAATATGAAAATACGAAAGAAAAAGATAATAAAGAATATAGACAAGAAAAACAATGGGATAAAGAAGAAGAGGATTTCTTCTTAGATTTAGACTTAAAAGAACAAATTCAAAGACAAGTACAAGAACAAGGAATCCCTGACTTTGAAAAAGAAGTTACTCTGATCTTTGATAGATCTAACAAAATGGAACAGAAGGTGAGACTTTTATTTGAAGATGAAATTTTAGAAACACCAAGAGAAAAAAGGAAGAAGGAACCAAATAAAAAGAAAGTAGTGAGTCATAAAGTGAAGAAGGTAAAAGATAATCCTAAAAAAGGAAAACATAGTAAATAGTAGCTGACATATTAAAAAAGCATTTTTAAAGGAAGAAAGTCTCATACTTAAATACTTTTTATGAAATAAATGGAAAAATTATCAAAAAGCTATTGACATTTACATAATATGGAGTTACAATAATAATTGTGCTAGGCAATCGTCCTAGTAATTCTAAAAAGGAGGAATGTTCGCAATGCGGACGCCCCGAAGTAAAAGGTATACCTCAGGTTTTCTGTAGGCTCCGAAAGGAGCCAGAAATGTAGAAACTCCCGAGTGGGAAAAAGGTGAAGCAGAAAAGGTAATCAAGTGGTAGGTTATATAATTACAGCCTACCGCTTTTTTTGCTTTTCTTATGTCCTTAAAATTTCAAAAAGTACTTTACTTTTTTAGGGTTTATCGATATAATAGGGTCAGTTTTAGGGTAGAATTTACTCGGGAAACAAAATGTATATTATTTAAAATAATATAACAATATTATAAGGAGGTTCTTTATGAGTCAAAAGTATGTTTACTTATTCAAAGAAGGAAACGCAAACATGCGTGAACTTTTAGGAGGAAAAGGAGCAAACCTTGCAGAAATGACTAATTTAGGTTTACCAATTCCACAAGGTTTCACAGTAACAACAGAGGCTTGCACAAGATATTATGAAGATGGAGAAAAAATCGCAAAAGAAATCGAAGATGAAATTTTTGCTGCTCTTTCAAAATTAGAAGAGATTACAGGCAAAAAATTCGGAGATGTAGAAAACCCATTATTAGTATCAGTACGTTCAGGAGCAAGAGCTTCAATGCCAGGTATGATGGACACTATCTTAAACTTAGGTTTAAATGAAGAAGTTGCAGCAAGCATGGCACAAAAAAATGAAAGATTTGCTTATGATAGTTATAGAAGATTTATTCAAATGTTTAGTGATGTTGTTATGGAAATACCAAAGCCACTATTTGAAAAAGAAATTGACGCTATGAAAGAAAAAAGAGGCGTAAAACAAGATACAGAATTGACAGCAGCAGATTTAAAAGAATTAGTTGCAATCTTCAAAGGAATCTACTTAAAAGAACATGGAAGTGAATTTCCAAGTAATCCAACAGAACAATTAAAAGAAGCTGTAAAGGCAGTATTCCGTTCATGGAATAATCCAAGAGCTATTACATATAGAAGATTAAATGATATCCCAGGAAGTTGGGGAACAGCCGTTAACGTTCAAGAAATGGTCTTCGGAAATATGGGAGACGATTGCGGAACTGGTGTTGCATTTACACGTAACCCAGCAACTGGAGAAAAAGCATTATTTGGTGAATATTTAATGAATGCACAAGGTGAAGATGTTGTTGCAGGTATTAGAACACCACAACCAATTGCTACATTAGAGCAAACAAATCCTGCAGCCTATGCAGATTTCGTAAAATATGCTAATCTATTAGAAGATCATTATAAAGATATGCAAGATATGGAATTTACTATTGAAAGAGGAAAACTATTCTTCTTACAAACAAGAAATGGTAAAAGAACTGCAAATGCTGCACTTAGAATAGCAGTAGAATTAGTAAATGAAGGAATGATTACAGAAAAAGAAGCTGTTTTAAGAGTGGAACCAAATCAATTAGATCAATTATTACATCCAAACTTTGATCAAGCAAAATTAAAAGCTGCTAAGCCAGTTGCAAAAGGACTAGCTGCTTCACCAGGTGCTGCAACAGGTAAAGTTGTATTTACAGCTGATAGAGCAGTAGAATTGTTTGAAAAAGGAGATAAAGATTTAATCTTAGTAAGACTTGAGACATCTCCAGAAGATATTGATGGAATGAATGTATGCCACGGTATCCTAACAGTTCGTGGTGGTATGACATCACATGCAGCCGTTGTTGCACGTGGTATGGGAACATGCTGTGTAGCTGGTTGTGGAGAATTAGTTGTAAATGAAGAGGCAGGAAACTTTAAAGATCCACAAGGAAATGTATATCATGAAGGTGATTATATTTCATTAGATGGTTCAACAGGAAATGTATATGGTGAAAAGATTGATACAGTAGAAGCTCAAGTATCAGGAGATTTTGCAAAATTAATGGGCTGGGCTGATGAGTATCGTCAAATGGAAGTTAGAACAAATGCTGATACTCCAAAAGATGCAGAAGTTGCATACAACTTTGGTGCACAAGGTATTGGATTATGTCGTACAGAGCATATGTTCTTTGCTCCAGAAAGAATTGCGGCTATTCGTGAAATGATTGTTTCTAAAACAGCAGAACAAAGAGAAAAAGCTCTAGCTAAAATTCTTCCAATGCAACAAGGTGACTTTGAAGGATTATTTAAAACTATGAAAGGTTATCCAGTAACGATTCGTCTATTAGATCCACCACTACATGAGTTCTTACCACATACAGACGAAGAAATAACAACATTAGCAAAAGAAATGGGAATGACTTTCCAAGAATTAAAAGATGTAGTAGTAAGCTTACACGAATTCAATCCAATGATGGGACACAGAGGATGCCGTCTAGATGTTACCTACCCAGAAATTGGAGCAATGCAAACAAGAGCAATTATTAGAGCAGCTATTAATGTAAATAAAGAAGGAATGAATGTTGTTCCTGAAATTATGGTTCCATTAGTTGGTGAATTGAAAGAATTAAAATATGTAAAAGACATTATTGTAAAGGCAGCAGATGAAGAAATTGCAAATGCTGGTGTATCTTTAAAATATGAAGTAGGAACTATGATTGAAATTCCTAGAGCAGCATTAACAGCTGATGAAATTGCAAAAGAAGCTGAATTCTTCTCATTTGGTACAAATGATTTAACACAAATGACATTTGGATTTAGTCGTGATGATGCAGGAAAATTCTTAGGTTCTTACTATGAAAAGAAAATCTATGAAACAGATCCATTTGCTAAATTAGACCAAACTGGTGTTGGAAAATTAGTAAAAATGGCTGTAGACATGGGAAAAGCTACAAGACCTGATATTCATTTAGGAATTTGTGGAGAGCATGGTGGAAACCCACCAACAGTTGAGTTCTGCCATAATATTGGTTTGACTTATGTATCATGTTCACCATTTAGAGTTCCAATCGCAAGATTAGCAGCAGCTCAAGCAGCAATTAAGAAGCCAAGATAAGAAAATGGTTATGTTATAAAAGCTAACAGAGCGTATCCTTTCGGATGCGCTCTGTTGTTTAGGTTGCAATCTCAGAAATTAGAGGGGAATTACCTCGAAAAGAAAGCAGTTAGTTTGCTTGGGACTGGACCGTCGAATTATTAGCGTGATAGGAAACTCTCTTTCCAGTCTTTTAGCAAGCGAGGGATAAAGAAAAAGAAAATGAGATTCTCTCTCGCCTGCAAGGATTTTTTTTACCTTGTCGCAACTCTTTTGATAGGTATTCATGTAATAACCTCCAAAATTTTATTTGCTCGGATTGCAATTCCTATTAGGAATATACCTAGTCAGATACATCCTTAATCAATAGAAATCTTTTAAAGTTTAACATAATACTGAAAAAATGTCAAATAAAGTAGTATAATATAAATATTAACCTGCTTTGCAGGTAGTAGAAAGGATTGTAAGATATGAATATCATGATGAGCAAGTGTACTTTTGAACTCTCTAGCAAAATGAGAGTTGAAGTGGCTCTGGATGGGAGAAGACATGAGGCTTATGTTACCTCTAAGCGAAAACTCACAGAGGAGAAAAGGCAGGAAATCATGAGACGGATCGGACTTACTTCTGGCCAATGGAGCATTTTGGAAGGAAAGAACTGAAACGGGGCATATACACAAGGCAATTCTAAAAGGGTGTCGGTTACGGCACCCTGAATTTTTAACAATCTTTTTTACCAAGATGACGAAAATTTGTGAAAAAACAGCCTTGCTATTTTCCAAGTACTATAGTAGAATATTGCTAAATAAAATAATAGGTAGGATAAAAAATGGAAAACAAATATCATTTAACATTAGAACAAAATATATTTTTAGCCAAAAGAAATTTAGTAGATAATATCTATGCAAACGCAAGAATGGAAGGATTAAACATCACATTTCCTGAAACAAAAACAATTTTAGAAGGTGTAAATGTTCCAAATTTAAAAATTGATGAAATTCAATGTATTTTAAATTTAAAAGATGCATGGAAATATACCATAAATAATATTCAAGATGAATTTGATTTGAATTTTATTTGCAAAGTAAATGAATTTGTGGCAAGAAATGAAAGTATTGCATGGGGGATTTTAAGAAATCGGTAATGTCCAAATAACTGGTACAGACTATATACCAGAAGTTCCAAACAAAGAAAAGGTAGAAAAACAAATTTTACAAATTATGCAAATAGAGAATGCAACAGATAGAGCAATTGAATATATGTTATATGGAATGAGAAGTCAGCTATTTTGGGATGGGAATAAAAGAACTAGCACAATTTGTGCTAATAAAATTATGATAGGAAATGGGTGCGGAATTATTAAGGTTCCAGATAATTGCTTAAAACAATTTAACATTTTATTATCAGAGTTTTATGAGACTAATGAGAAGAACAAAATAAAACAATTTATTTTTGATAATTGCATAGATGGAATTACTTTTGAAGAGTAGATAACAAAAATATCTTGAAAATTAAGCGAAAATTGGTTGACAAACAAATGAAAAACGAGTATAATCTTATAGTACGTAATTTTATGTAACAAATTTTAATATAGATATAGAGAAAATGACAGTTAAGGGAGGGAATAAAAATGGCACAACCAAAAAGAAGATGGTCAAAAGCAAGAACACATTTAAAAAGATCTACATGGAAATTAGAAAATCAAAATTTAGTTGATTGTCCACATTGCCACGAAAAAGTATTACAACATAGAGTATGCCCAAATTGTGGATACTATGATGGAAAAGAAGTAGTTGCAAAATCTGAAAACTAGTAATAGATCTCATATGAATTTTGCAAAATGAAAATTAGAAATTAATTGTAATGTAGCAAAAAACACCTAAAAGGGTGTTTTTTATGTGGCTCAAAAGACAAAAAGAAGATGGAAAATAGAAGGAGGAACATATGGAAAAACAAGAAAATATTTTAGGAACAGAAAAAATAGGAAGGTTAATCAAGAAATTTTCTATACCTTGTATTATTTCTCTATTAGTAAACTCACTATATAATATTGTAGACCAAATATTTATTGGCTGGGGAGTTGGATATCTAGGAAATGGAGCAACAAATGTAGTATTTCCTATAGTGATAGTTTGTTTGGCATTTGCCCTTATGTTTGGAGATGGATCTTCTGCTTATTTAAGCTTGAAATTGGGAGAAAAGAAGAAAGAAGAAGCTAGTAAAGGTGTAGCAAACGGAATTTTGTTATCTGTTGTTGTTGCAGTATTCATATGCGTTAGTACATTAATCTTTTTACCACAGTTATTAAATATCTTTGGATGTACTGACAATTTAAGAGAATATGCTTTGAACTATGGATATATTATTGCTATAGGGTTACCGTTTATGATAATAGGGACTACTTTAAATTCTATTATTAGAGCAGATGGAAATCCTAAATATGCAATGACTTCTATGGTAGGAGGAGCAATTCTTAATGTTATATTAGATCCTATTTTTATCTTTGTATTTAAAATGGGAGTACAAGGAGCAGCAATTGCAACAATTATCAGCCAAATTTTAACTTTTATAATGAATATTTTATATATTAGAAAATTCCAATCTATTGATGTAAAAAAAGAGACTTTTAAACCACAATTTAATAGTCTTAAAAAAGTAGCTACATTAGGAATTAGTAGTTTTATTACGCAAATGAGTTTTGTTGTTGTAATGGCATTTGAAAATAACTTACTAGGACAATATGGTGCAGAGTCTAAGTTTGGTTCTGAAATACCAATTACAGTATTTGGTATTGTGATGAAAATTAGTCAAATTTTAAATAGTATTATTATTGGAATTGCAGCAGGTTCGCAACCAATAGTTGGATATAACTATGGTGCGGGAAAATATGACAGAGTAAAGAAAACATTAAAAACAGTTTTAGGTTGCAGTGTTATTATTAGTACAATAGCATTTATTCTATTCCAAACTATTCCAGAGCAATTAATTTCTATCTTTGGTAGTGGAGATGAAAACTATATGGAATTTGCTTGTATTGCCTTTAGAAATTATCTGCTATTATGTATTTGTAACGGAATTCAAATACCAGCAGGTATCTTCTTCCAAGCAATTGGAAAGAGTGTAAAAAGTGCAATTTTGTCATTATCTAGACAAGTATTATTCTTAATTCCAGCCATGATTATTTTAGGCAAGCTATTTGGACTAAAAGGAGTACTCTATTCAGGACCAGTAGCAGATGGTTTTGCATTTGTAATTGCTGTAATACTATTAGTATTAGAATTAAGAAAGCTAGGGAACAAGAAAGTTGAAAGCAAAGCTTTAGTGGATGATACTAGTACAGATAATCAATTGAATAGGCATATTGTTATTACAATAGCTAGAGAGTATGGCTCTGGTGGAAGATATGTAGGAAGATTAGTTGCGGACAAATTAGGCATTAAATTTTATGATAAAGATTTTATTGAACAACTAGCACAGGAAACAGGATTATCTGAAGAATATATTGAAGAAAATGAGCAAAAAATGCCTAAACTAAGTAATTTTAATAATGGATATTATATAGGAATTAATAATAGTGATGACTTATTTTTAAAGGAATCAGAATTAATTAAGAGATTAGCAAATCAAGAATCGAGTGTTATGATTGGTAGATGTGCAGACTTTATTTTAAAGGATAGAGATGATGTTTTAAAAGTATTTATTTATAGCGATATGAAAGATAAAGTGAAAAGAGCAACTGAGATTTATGGTTTTGATCAAGCAAAGGCAGAAAAAGAAATCAAAAGAATTGATAAATTAAGAGGAAATCATTATAAGCACTATACAGAAAGAGAATGGAAAGACCATTCAAATTATGATATTTGCATCAATAGTGATAAATTAGGAGTTGAAAAAGCAGCAGAGTTAATCTGTGAAATGATTAGAGAGAAAGAAAAAATAGAAATACATTAAAATAAGCAGAGGGGCGTTTTATACGCCCTTCTGCTGGTTGGTTTTATGGATGGAAACTCGTCAATACTTCAGTGGATTCCATATTTACTTATATTTATACCCATAGACAACTTTATAAGACTTGTGATATAATGGAACCGTGAATTGAAACTTTAGGAGGAATAAGACATGAAAAAATTAAATCTAATATTAGTATATAATCAAAATGAAGATAAAATATTAATGTGTCAAAGAGCAAAAGAACCATTTAAAGGAAAATTTAATTTAGTAGGAGGGAAAGTAGAGCCTAATGAGGAAGAGTTACATGCGGCTTACAGAGAATTGCAAGAAGAAACAGGAATTACAAATCAAGATATTTCGCTTTCACATCTAATGAATTTTCAGTATCCCTTGGCTAATATGGAATTAGAGGTTTTTTATGGTAAGTTAAATAAAGAAGTACAACTGATAGAAGAAGTAAATCAATTACAGTGGATGGATAAACAAGAGAATTTTTTTGACTATACGAAATTTGCAGGAGAAGGAAATATTGGACATATGATTCGCCAAGTAGAAGAATTAAAAAAAATAGGAGGAAATAAAAATGAATAGACAAGCTGCCTTTGAGATTTTAAAAAAATATAACAAAGAGGAGTTTCATATTAGACATGCTTTAACTGTAGAAGGGGTTATGAAATATTTTGCAAATGAAATGAGTGAAGATACAGAATATTGGGGAATAGTTGGATTATTACATGATGTGGATTTTGAAATGTATCCAGAAGAGCATTGTAAAAAATGTGTGGAATTATTAAAAGAAAATAGTGTAGAGGAAGATATAATCCATTCTATTTGTAGCCATGGATATGGTTTGTGTTCTGATGTAAAACCAGAACATATCATGGAAAAGATTTTGTTTGCAACAGATGAATTGACAGGATTAATTTGGGCTGCAACTAAAATGAGACCATCTAAGAGTACAAAGGATATGGAAGTGTCTAGTTTAAAGAAAAAATTTAAGGACAAAAAATTTGCGGCAGGTTGTTCAAGAGATGTTATTAAACAAGGAGCAGAAATGTTGGGCTGGGAGTTAGATACTTTATTAGAGAAAACTATTTTAGCAATGAGAGAAGATGAAGATAGAATAAATGAGTATTGCAAGGAGTAGGAAATGAAAGAAAAAGTAGAATTAGAAGAAAAAATAAATGTGCAGAAAGATGAGGCAGAAGAAAATATAATAGAAGAAAAACAAGATATAACTGAAGAGAAAGAAGAAGATCATCATCTAAAAGAACAAACAAGTGCTAAAAAGAAAGAGTTAGAACAACTTGCAGAAAAAAATTTAAAAAAGATGAAAAAGGAAGCAAGTGAATTTAAAAAGTTCATCTCTAGAGGTAATGTAGTTGATATGGCAGTGGGTGTTATTATTGGAGGCGCTTTTGGAAAAATTGTTACTAGTTTAGTAAATGATATTATTACACCACTTATTGGCATTATCATTGGAGGATTAGATTTCTCAAATTTGGCACTAGAGATAGGAAGTTCTAAAATAGCGTATGGTTCTTTTATTCAAACTGTTATAGACTTTTTAATTATTGCTATTTGCATTTTTACAATGGTACGACTATTTGAAAAACTAAAACATGAAGAGAAAAAAGAAAAGGTAGAAGAGGCACCTAAGAAAAGTGAGGATATTCTTTTATTAGAAGAGATTAGAGATTTGCTAAAACAAAAACAAGAAAATAAATAAAAAAACAAATTAATAAGAGTAATGCTATAGAAATAGAGGGAAAAAAGATGTTATCTGTATTAGAAGTAAAACGAAAATTGCCACAGACTTTTGTAGACAATTTATATGGGCTATTTTCTCCCTTAACAGTAGACAAGATTTTATCTGGTATGGCAGGAGAAAGATATACTACTTTAAGAGTAAACACAATCAAATATGATATTCAAAGCTTGATGAGATATTTAAAAGAAAAGAATATTAAATTTGAAAGAGTATCTTGGTATCAAGATGCTCTTATCATAAAAAATGCAACCGAAAAAGAAATTCAAAAGTTAGATATTTTTGAAAAAGGATATATCTACTTACAAAGTTTATCTAGTATGGTTCCATCATTAGTGCTAAATCCAAAACCAACAGAAAAAGTGCTAGACTTAACGGCAGCCCCAGGAAGCAAAACGACGCAGATGGCAGCTATGATGCAAAATAAGGGATCCATTCTAGCGAATGAGTTAGATAAAATTCGCTGTGAGAGATTGCAATATAATGTGACTCAGCAAGGTGCAAATATTGTGACCGTTAATAATGACTATGGAGAAAGAATGGGAGGAAAATATCCAGAAACTTTTGATAAAGTTTTACTAGATACACCTTGCAGCGGTGAAGGCAGATTTATAGCAACAGATGCCAGAACCTATCGTAATTGGTCTGAGAAAAAGGTTGCAGAACTAGTAAAGATACAAAGAAAATTATTAAGAAATTCTTATGAGGCTTTAAAACCAAAGGGAATAATGGTATACTCTACTTGTACGTTAAACTTAGACGAAAATGAAAAAATAATAGAATGGGCACTAGAACAATTTGACCTAAAATTAGTAGATATAGACTTAGAATTAAGAGAGATAGAAAAAGGACAAACTATAAATACAAAGCAAGCTATTAAAATATTACCTTCTAAAGCGATGGAAGGATTCTTTGTAGCTAAGTTGCAAAAAAATAGGTAGTGGAGAGAAAAATGAAAAAGAATATTTTACAATATTTAGAAGAAATAGCCCAGCAATATAAAAATAAGACTGCTTTTGGAGAACTAAATAGGGAAATTACTTATGCGGAACTTTTGACAAACAGCCAAAAAATAGGAACTGGTTTAACAAGCCTAGAAAAGATAAATCAACCAATTGCTATTTTATTAGAAAAAAGTGTAGCATGTTTAGAAACGATGATGGGAGTATTATATAGTGGAAATTTTTATACTATTTTAGATATGAAATCACCAAATGAGAGATTAATTTCTATTTTAGATACTTTACAACCAATAGCAATTATAGTAGATGAAAAAAATAAGGCGAAGGCAGTAGAAATTGCTAAAGGAAACCAAAAAATTTATCTCTATGAAGAATTAATGAAGGAAAGTATAAAACCGGAAGAGCTAGAAGAAATAAGAAGTAAAATGATAGATACAGATCCAATGTATATTTTATTTACTTCTGGTTCAACAGGTGTTCCAAAAGGTACAGTAATTAATCATAAAGCAGTAATTGCCTATGCTCATTGGGCAAAGGAAACTTTTGACATTAATGAAAATACTATTTGGGGGAGTCAAACACCATTTTATTTTAGTATGTCAATCACAGATATTTTTACTACAATCTTATCAGGCGCAACTTTTTATATTATTCCTAAAATGTATTTTTCATTTCCAGTAAAATTATTACAATACTTAGAGGAAAAGAAAGTAAATACTATTTATTGGGTACCATCAGCACTGTGTATTGTAGCGAATCTAAAAGCTTTAGAAGAAGTGAAATTGACACATTTAGAAAAAATATTATTTGCAGGAGAAGTTATGCCAACTAAACAACTGAATATGTGGATAGAGTATTTTCCAAATGCATTATTTGCTAATTTATTTGGACCAACTGAAACTACTGATATTTGTGCTTATTATATTATAGATAGAAAGCTGGAAAATACAGAGAGCATACCGATTGGGAGACACTGTGATAATTGTAGTGTTATGATCATCAAAGAAGATGGAACTGAAGCTCAAAAAGGAGAAGAAGGAGAACTTTGTGTGAGAGGAAGCTTTTTGGCGCAGGGATATTATAATAACCCTGTACAAACACAAAAAGTATTTGTACAAAATCCTTTAAATCAAGCTTACCCAGAAATAATATATAAAACAGGAGATATTGTAAAGGAAAATGAAAGAGGAGAATTAATTTATCTTTCTAGAAAAGATTTTCAAATTAAACATATGGGATATCGTATTGAACTTGGAGAAATAGAAACGGCAATAAATGCAATAGACAACATTGTAGCTTGTGCTAGTGTATATGATGAAAAAGCAGATAAAATTGTTTTGTTTTATCAAGGTGACAAATTAGCCGAAAAGGATTTATTAGAACAAGCAGGAAAGAGACTACCAAAATATATGTGCCCAAATGAAATATACTGTTTAGATAGAATGCCATATAATGCAAATGGCAAGATTGATAGAAAAAAATTAAAAACAATGATATAAAAAAGGGGGAGAACTAACCTGAAAAGGTTAAAAAGAAAATGGAGGAATTACTAAAATTATTAAAAAAAATTAAACCAGAAGTCAATTTTGAGAATAATGAACATTTGATAGACAATGAGGAACTTGATTCTTTTGATATTGTATCAATTGTGTCTGCTATTAATGAGGAATTTGACATTGAAATAGGAGCAGGAGATATTGTGCCAGAGAATTTTAATTCAGTAGAAGCGATTTACAATTTAATTCAAAAATTAGAAGACTAAATTGTGCAAGTGTTGTAAAGGAGAATTAAAATGTCAATCAATTCATTATATTTTGTTGCTTTTGTGGCAATTATATGTATTTTATATTATATTTTTCCTAAAAAGGCCAAATGGGCTGTTTTGTTAATAGCTAGTTATATTTACTATTTTTTAGCAAGTAGCAAACTAATAGTATTTTTGCTATTAACTACCTTATCTATTTATTTAATAGCTTTAGCATTAGGAAAAATTGATAGCAAAGCAAAAGATAAATGTAAAGAGATTGAAGAGAAAGAACTAAAAAAGAAGATAAAACAAAGAGCCAAAACGAAGAAAAAATGGGTAGTTTTCTTAGCCATTTTAATTAATTTTGGCTTTTTAGGGTTTCTAAAATACTTTAATTTTATAGCAGGAAACTTAAATAGTTTATTAGAATTATGTCATTTCCAAATAGAAATACCTTTCCAAAAATTTATATTGCCTTTGGGAATTTCCTACTATACTTTACAAGCAGTTAGTTATGTGATTGACGTGTATAGAGGAAAATATGAACCAGATAAAAACATAGGAAGAGTAGCTTTATTTGTATCCTTTTTTCCACAAATTGTAGAAGGTCCAATTGGAAGATATGAACACTTAGCACATCAATTATATAAACCACATGAGTTTCAATATAAAAACTTGAAATTTGGTGCACAATTAATGCTATGGGGGTATTTTAAGAAAATGGTCATTGCAGATAGAGCAGGTCTATTTGTGAATGAAGTATTTGGTCATTATGCGAATTATTCAGGAATTACAATTATACTTGCTATTATCCTATATACAGTTCAAATTTATGCGGAATTTTCAGGATGTATGGATATTGTAAGAGGTACTGCTCAAATGATGGGAATTGAAATGGCGGAGAACTTTAAAAGACCATTTTTTTCAACATCAGTACAAGAATTTTGGAGAAGATGGCATATTACTTTGGGAGCATGGCTAAAAGATTACATTTTCTATCCAATCTCTTTTTCAAAGTTTACTATGCATCTTACTAATGGAGCAAAGAAGATTTTTGGAAATACATATTTATCGAAATTAATACCTGCTGCTTTTGCCTTATTCTTTGTATGGCTTGGAAATGGTATTTGGCATGGTGCAAGTTGGAAATACATTTTTTATGGTCTATATTATTATATCATTATGCTAATAGGAATGTTATTAGAGCCATTAAGTAATAAAATATTAAATCTTCTAAAACTTAATACAAAAGCTTTTAGTTATCGACTATGGCAAATATTTAGGACAACTATAGTGGTATTCATTGGAATGATGATTTTTAGGTCACATAGGTTATTAGATGCATGGAAAATGTTTTGCTCTATTTTTACATTCAAAGGGATTGGCTCATTTTTTGATGGCAGTTTATTTAACATAGGGTGTATTCCACAAGATTTTATTGTACTCATTATAGGGGTTGTTATTATGGCAGCAGTGGGGCTATTACAAGAAAAGGGATACCACATTCGAGAAAGGATTGCAAAACAAAATTTACTATTTAGATGGTTACTTTATTATGTGGTAATTTTTGCTATTATTATCTTTGGAATTTATGGCCCAGGGTATGCAGCAAGTGATTTTATCTATGGACAATTTTAAAGGAAAGGTGACTAATACGAACCTTAGGAGGAAAGAAAAATGAAGAAATTAGCAACTGTTATAAGGGTTTTAATATTCTTGATGATTGGAATTGTAATATTCTTTTTGCTATCACCTATTTTTATACCCAAAACTATTAATGAGGAAAAAGGATTTTATAGAGCAATTATACAAGGTTTTTATACAGAACCAAAAAATACTTTAGATACTGTTTTTATTGGAGATAGTTCGATTTATAAAGGAGTATCTCCAATAAAAATTTGGGAGGATTATGGAATCGCTTGCTATAATTATGCTTCGCCAACGCAAAAAATATGGGATAGTTATTATTGCATTAAAGAGGTATTAGAACATCAAAAACCAAAAGTAATTGTTTTAAATGTTGACCAAGCGTTTTCTGAAAAGCCAATGAGCAAATTTTATAAAAGACATCTTTATGATAATATGCCAACTACTATCCATAAAGTGGAGGCAATTGTAGACAAAGTACAAAAAAATTCAAGTGAAGAAATAACTACCCTCTTATTTCCTATATTTAGATTCCATAGTAGATGGAGTGAATTAGAAGATGATGACTTTACTAATGCTCATACTAAATTACATTATCCTTTAAAAGGGTATCAAATAGTAAGGTCCATTAAGCCATATAAAAGTAAAAAAGATTATATGATAAAAGAAAATAAAAAAGATATACTTGGACCAAATGCTAAATTATATTTGAAGAAAATAAAAGAATTATGTGACGAAAAACAGGTACAATTATTATGGATAGAAACTCCAGCCCCTAAAACATGGAATAAAACAAAACATCAAGAAATGACGAAACTTGCAGTAAAATATCAAATTCCCTTTTTAGACTTAAATATCTATTTGAAAGAAATCGGACTTGACTGGGAAAAAGATACACAAGACGAAGGTGTTCATATGAATATTTATGGGGCAGAAAAAATTAGCAACTTTTTAGGAAAATATTTAAAGGAAAATTATCCAATATCTGATCATAGAGGGCAAAGTATGTATCGACAATGGGAGAGCGATTTAAAAGAGTATCAGGCGCAAAAGGCAGAATTTATTCAAAAGAAAAGGGGAATAATCAATAGCAAAAAATAGAACTATTTACTTGCACAAGAAAGTATTTAATGATAGAATGATGCAAGATTACATTTTACATTAAAGGAGAAAATCATGATATTAGGAAATATAATAAAAGATCATGTTACCTATAAACAACAAATATTTAAATTGGCTAAAGCTGATTTAGTAAAAACATATAGAGGAGCAGCATTGGGGTGGGCTTGGGCTATTATTAAACCAGCAGTTACAATTTTTGTCTATTGGTTTTCTTTTGAAATAGGACTAAGGGCAGGTAAAGATGTTAATGGATTTCCATTCTTTTTGTGGCTTATTTCAGGCGTAATACCTTGGTTTTATATGAGTGATATGTTGACAGCAGGAACAGACACGATTAGGAAATATAGTTACTTAGTAACAAAAATGAAATTTCCAGTATCGACAATTCCTACATTTGTTAGTATTTCAAAGTTTATTGTTCACTTAATTTTGATGGCAATTATGATAGTCATTTTTATATGTATGGGATATCCACCAACAGTTTATATCCTTCAACTTCCAATCTACATGATACTAATGTTCATCTTTTTTACAATTTGGAGTTTATTTGCCTCTTTACTTTCTTCTATGAGTAAAGATTTTGGAAACCTAGTTAAATCAATGGTGACAGCAGTTTTTTGGCTATCAGGTATTTTATGGAATCCAGATACTATAAAAATAGGATGGGTAAAAAACATATTAATGATAAATCCTGTTACTTTTTTAAGTAATGGCTTTAGGAATTGTTTTATTAACCAAGTTTGGATTTTTGAACAACCAAAGAGATTATTGTATTTTGGTATTGTAACAATTCTATTATTATTACTAACAATTTGGGCATATAAGAAATTGAGAAAAGAAATTCCAGATGTATTAATTTAAAGGAGACAGAAAGTGGAAAATCAAAATAAGAATGTAATTAAATTTGATCATGTAACCAAAATGTATAAACTATTTAAGAACGACAAGAAAAGACTATTATATACTTTTAATAGAAAAATAAAGTATACAGAAAAGAAAGCAGTAAATGATGTGTCTTTTGAAATAAAATGTGGTGAATCAGTGGCTCTTTTCGGGAGAAATGGTGCTGGTAAATCTACTATTTTAAAAATGATAACAGGAGTATGTTTTCCAACCTCAGGAGAGATTAGTGTAAAAGGCAGAGTAAGTGCACTACTAGAATTGACCTCAGGATTTGACCCAGAGTTTACAGGCAAGGAAAATATATATTTAAAAGGACAATTATTAGGACTAAAAGATAAAGAGATTAGAGAGTTAGAACAAGAAATTATAGATTTTGCTGAGATAGAAGAATATATTGATCAACCAGTAAGAACTTATTCTAGTGGTATGAAAGCAAGACTAGGATTTTCTATTAATGTAAATATTAAACCAGAAATCTTAATAGTAGACGAAGCTTTAAGTGTGGGAGACGAGGAATTTAAACGCAAATGTATTAAAAAAGTAAATGAAATTGTGAATAAAGAAAATGTAACTCTTCTATTTGTAACCCATGCAACAGGAGTAGCAAAGGAATTTTGTAAAAGAGGTATGGTGATGGAAAGAGGAGCTGTTACCTTTGATGGAGATATTGATAAGGCTATTGAAGTCTACAATAGTTCTTTAGTAAAATAATAAAAAGGAGGAATAAAAAATGAACTTTGGAGGAATACTTGCAGGAGGACAAGGGACAAGAATGGGAAAAACAGATTTACCAAAACAATTTTTAATGTTAGGAGAAAAACCAATTATTATTCACACAATTGAACAATTTTTAGTTTCACCAGTAATTGATGAAGTAATAGTTGCTGTACCAGACAATTGGATTAGTTATACACAAGATATTGTAGACAAATATTGCTCAAATAATTCAGTTCACATTATTCAAGGAGGAAGTTCTAGAAATGATACTATCATGAATGTATGTAAGTACATTTCAGAAAAAAGTAATGATGAGGAAAATATTGTAGTTACACATGATGCAGTAAGACCTTTTATTACACAAAGAATTATCAAAGATAATGTGGAAGAATGTAGGAAATATGATGCAGTAGACACAGTAATACCTGCAACTGACACAATTGTAGAATCTAAAAATGGGGAAGTTATTTCTAATATTCCTATTAGAGGAGAAATGTATCAAGGACAAACTCCTCAAAGTTTTAAAGTAAAAGAATTTATTAACCAGTACAACAATTTGACAGAAGAAGAAAAACAAATTTTAACAGATGCTTGCAAAGTATATGTGTTAAAACAAAAGCAAGTAGGTCTTGTTAAAGGAGAATTATACAACATGAAGATAACCACAAAACATGATTTGAAAATGGCAAAATTAATGTTAAATAATTTAGATAATGAGGAAGTATAAGATATGATAAATGAAATTATAAAATTAACATCTCCTAAAAACTTGGAAATCTTTTTTGAAGATGAAAAATGTCAAGAGGATGCGGTCATAGTTAGACCAACTTATTTGTCTATTTGTGCTGCAGACCAAAGATATTATCAAGGGAAAAGAAAAAAAGAAATTTTAGATAAGAAATTACCTTTAGCATTAATACACGAAGGAGTAGGACAAGTTGTTTATGACAGAAAAAATGAATTTAAAAAGGGAGAAAAAGTAGTTTTAATCCCTAATACACCTGTTGAAAAAGATGATATTATTAAAGAAAACTATTTAAGAAGTTCAAAGTTTAGGTCTAGTTCTGCAGATGGATTTATGCAAAATGTAGTTTCAATGGAAAGAGATAGAATTATTCCAATTAGAGACATTAGAGAAGATGTATCTTCTTTATTAGAATTGTGTAGTGTTTCTATCAATGCAATCGAAAACTTTTTAAAGAAATCTCATCAAAGAAAGGATGTACTTGGTGTATGGGGATGTGGAAGTGTAGGATATATTACAGCCCTTTTATTAAGAAGCTATTTTCCAGACAGTAAGATTGTTGTTATGGGAACAAGAACAACAAAATTAAATTACTTTTCTTTTGTTGACGAAACAAAAATGGTTACAGAGTTAGAAGATGGCTTTAAGGTAGATCATGCTTTTGAATGTGTAGGAGGAACAAAAGCAGAAGAAGCAATAGAACAAATTATTGACCATATTAATCCAGAAGGTTGTATTTCTTTATTAGGTGTTTCAGAAGAACCTGTTGACATTAATACAAGAATGGTATTAGAAAAAGGACTTACTCTTTTAGGGAATAGCAGAAGTAGTTATGAAGATTTTGAAAAATCAGTAGAACTATTGCAAGACAAACAAACACAAGATTATTTAAGTAATATTATTTCGCAAGAAATTACAATTAATCAAATTAATGATATTAATGAAGCATTTGATGCAGATTTAAACAATGATTTTAAAACAGTAATGAAATGGAATTTATAAAATGAAATATATTAAGAAAATAATAACAAGAGTAAAAATATATATGTTTATGCTAATATCTCGTATACTATGTATGGTGCTAAAAATGAAGGAAAATAGAATACTATTTTTATCAGATGTTAGAGATGCTTTAGATGGCAATTTGAAGTTTATTTATGATATGCTAGAAGATGAAAAATGTGAGAAAGTATTAAGCTTAAAAAAAGACCGTAAAGCCAAAAGAAAGATCAAAGAAAAACTGAAACTAGTATATTATTTAGCAACTTCAAAATATGTTTTATTAGACGACTACTCTAGAATGATATCCATTATGAAAGTAAGAAAAGGGCAAGAAGTTTGTCAATTATGGCATGGGGCAGGAGCTTTTAAAAAATTTGGGTATAGTAGACAAGATAAAACAAAAAGTTGGAAAGATAGAATAAATGGACACCGAAATTATACAAAAGCGATGGTTTCAGCAGAGCAAATTAGATGGTGCTATGCAGAGGGATTTGGAATGGATATAGAAAATGTAAAGGCAACAGGGATGGCAAGGACAGATATATTTTTTAATCAGGAATATATTAGGCAAAAAAGAGAAGAGTTATATCAAGAATATCCATACTTAAAAGACAAAAAGGTAATATTATTTGCACCTACCTATAGAGGTGTATCATTAAAACATTCCTATTATGATTATGAAGAATTGGATGTAGAGAAAATCTATCAAGAATTTGCTAATGAAAATTATATCTTTTTATTCAAATGGCATCCAGGACATTATTACCAAATGCAGAAACAAGGAATCATTCCATATGATTTGGAAAAATATGAAAACTTCTTTTATGATTTTTCTGATAAAAGAGATATTAATGAATTACTGCTTATCACAGATGTCTTAATAACTGACTATTCTTCTGTTATATTTGACTATGCATTATTAAATAAGCCTGTAGTGTATTTTGTTTATGATTATGATGTATACCAACAAGATAGAGGTTTATATTTTGAATTAGAAGATTACATATATGGTGATATTGCCAAAACATCAGAGGAACTAATAGACGCAATCCAAAATGCTAAAGTATTAGAAGCTAAAAGAGAAACTTTTATGAAAAAGTTTATGAGCAAATGTGATGGCAATGCAACTAGAAATACTTGTGAATGGATTTTTGAAAATAATTTGGACTTTATCAAAGAAAAAGTTTTAAACCAGTTACCTACAGCAGAAATAAAGAGGTAAGGAAATTAAGTATAGTATGAAAAATTTGAAAACAAGATTTTACCCTTTTTTACAAAAGGGTAAAAAAATAATATTAATTTTATTATATAATTTATATGTTCATATTTTCAAATGTCATGAAAAAAAAGTATTAATAGCAAGTAATACTAAAAATAATCTATATGGTAATTTACTTTATATTTATGAAGAACTAAAACAATATGACTATGACATTCAAATTATGCTTACTGATGAGAAAAGTTTTTGGAAAAAGATACAATACGAGTTTAAAATTTTGTATCATGTAGCGACTTCTAAATATATCCTAATCGATGACTTCTTTCCGTTAATGTATGTTTTGAAGATACGAAAGGGAACAAAATTCATACAAGTATGGCATGCACTAGGAGCATATAAAAAAGTGGGATATAGTAGAAAAGATATTAAAAATGAAAATTCACTTACCCATAAGAACTATACAGATGCTATTGTAAGTTCAGATTCAATTATTGCAAACTATGCAGAAGCTTTTGGTATTAATAAAGAAAAAATACATGCACTAGGGATACCAAGAACAGATTTATTTTTTAATGAAGATATTATTAATCAAAAAAGAGAAAACATATATGAGCAATATCCTATATTAAAGAATAAAAGAGTAATTTTATTTGCACCAACCTTTAGAGGAAGTGGAAGAAAGTCGGCACATTATCCAGAAAGCTATATAAACTTAAAGAACATATATGAGAATTTAAAAGAAAATGAAATATTTATTATTAAATTACATCCATTTATTAAAAATGCAATTTCAATTGATAAAGGATTTAAGGATAAGATAATAGATTTAACAAGTTATTATGATATTAATGATTTACTATTAGTAACAGACTTATTAATAACAGATTATTCCTCTGTTATATTTGAGTATTCTCTCATGGAAAAACCAGCCATATTTTATGTGCCAGATTTAGAAGAATATGATCAATCTAGAAGTTTCTATTATGACTATCAAGAATATATGTATGGTACAATTGCCAAAAGTCAAGGAGAATTAATCCAAAATATGCAACATGTGGCTATTGATAGTAACAAAATAGAGAAATTCAAAGAAAAGTTTTTGAATAAGTGTGATGGTAAAGCAACAAAAAGATTTGTAGAGGAATTAATACTAAAATAGGAGATAAGAATGAACATCTTGATAAAATGTTTTGAAGTATTTATGAATTTCATATATTGCTTTTTTAAGTTATTACCTACTAAAAACAAGATTTGCTTTATCAGTAGACAATCGGATAAAGTAAATATAGATTTTAGATTGTTGGTAGATGAAATAAAAGTAGAAGCTCCAGATGTTAAAATTGTAATACTAACAAAAACACTAAAAAAAGGATTGATTCAAAAGGTAAAATATTTTTTTCATATGTTTAAACAAATGTATCATATCGCCACTTCAAAAGTAGTGATATTAGATACTTATTGTATTATGATTAGTATGTTAAAACATAAAAAGTCTTTGAAAGTTATTCAGATATGGCATGCACTAGGATCGCTAAAAAGGTTTGGATATTCTACTTTAGACAAAAGAGATGGAAGAAATGGGAACTTAGCAAAGGCAATGAAAATGCATAAAAACTATACTTATATTTTAACATCAAGTAATATATCAAGACCATTTTTTCAAGAGGCATTTCAAGCAAAAGATGAGCAAATGAAAGTCATGAGTCTTCCAAGAGTAGATTTTTTGCAATCTAAAAAAGAAAAAGAACAAGTATATAATCAATTTTATGAGATCTATCCAGAAGTAGATAACAAAAAACAAAATATTTTATATTGTCCAACACAAAGAAAAGAACATAAAATTGCAACAGATGAACTAGCCAAACAAATAGACTTAAAACGATATAATTTTATTGTAAAACTTCATGATGGAACAGAAAAGGTATATGTAGAACAAAAGGAAAAAATGAAAAGGAAAAGTAACCTTACAGGATTAGAACTTTTACATATTGGTGATTACATTATTACAGATTATTCAGCTATTATTTATGAGGCAGCAATTACCAAAAAGCCAATTTATTTATACACTTATGATTATGATACTTATGTAGATGATAGAGGATTTTTTATTGATTATGAAACAGAAATGCCAGGCCCAATTTGTAGAGACTTTAAGGAGATTTTACAAATGATCAAACAGGGAAAATATGATGAAGAAAAAGAAGAGAAATTTTGCCATAAATATGTTGACGACTTAGAAGAGGCAACTAAAAAATTAACAAAATTTATTTTAGATAATATGCAATAGATTGTGAGGAGAAAAGATACATGTATAAATACGATGTTTCTATTATAGTAGCAGTATACAATAATGAAAAGTATGTAGAAGAATGTATAAAATCTGTAATACAACAAGAATTTGATTTTTCTAAAATACAATTGATTTTAATTGATGATGGATCAAAGGATAATAGTGCTACTATTTGTGAAAATTATGCTAAACAATATCAAAATATCTTATTTATGAAACATGATAATCATGGTGTATCCTATACAAGAAATATAGGAATACAAAAGGCAGAAGGCAAATACATTATGATTTTAGATTCTGATGACTTTATATCTAATGAAACAGTAAAAGAGCTTTTTCATTTTATGGAAGAAAATTCGGAAATTGATATTTCCTCCTATACAATGAAAAACTATAAAGAAGGAAAGAAAAGTAATCATTATAGAAATAAGTTGTATATGTTTGGCACAGGAGTTTATCCGATAGAAGAATTTCCACATCTTTCTCAGGCCACTATTAATATTATTTTCAGAAACCAAGGAAAAGATAATGTACTATATGATGAGAAAATGACTCTAGCAGAAGATGAAAAATTTAATACAGCAATTATTATGAAAAAAGGGAAGATTGGATTTTGCAAAGAGGCAATCTATTATTATAGAAAACATGGAGAATCTGTTAGCAGTACAAAACAAAATCCCTATTATTGTTTTGAACAATTTACAGGCTATTTTGAATATTTAATAGAAGAATATACAAACCAAGAAGGAGTTTTGCCTAAATATATACAAGGACTTATTTTACAGGGAATAAAATGGAGAATAAATTCAGACTTACTCTTTCCTTATTATTTAGAACAAGAAGATTATCAAAAAGCAATAGAAAAAATAAAGAAAATTCTTTCACATATAGAAATTGATACTATTTTAGAAAAAACAAATATGAATATATTCTTAAAAATGTATTTGCTAAGATTAAGAGAAACACCATTAGAATTAAAAATAGGATATGGAGCAAACTTTTCTATTAACCATAAAGGCAAAATAGTTTATACAGATTCTAAGGTGGATTTGGTTTTTAATCGCTTCAAAATAAAAAATCATCAAATTGATATGTTAGGGTATATTCGTTCACCACTTTGTGAATTTGTTCGCCCACAATTGTATATTCAAATGAATGGAAAACCAAAAGAGCAAATAACAGTATCTAATTCTAATATGGACTATTATGGGGCTAATTTTAAAACAAATACATTTTATAAATTTGAATATACATTGCCATTGGAGAATTTGCAGAATTTTAATTTTTCATTAAAAGTAGAAGAACATGAGATACCACTTGAAGCTTTATTTTCAGATTGGTGTGCATTTAATACGAAACTAGAAAGAAACCGTATTCTAATTGAAAATGAGAAATTTTTATTGAAATATGAACCTGAAACTGCTTTTTTTACTATGAAAGAGCTTGATTTAGAGGGAAGGAAAAAGGCAAAACGAAAACTAAGAAGATTATATGATGATTATAATTCAATGATTAATGTCTATCGTAAGTTTACAAAAACAAATAAAACAATATGGTTATACTGTGATAGAAATAAAGTGATTGATAATGCTTATTATCAATTTAAACATGATATACAAAAAGATGATGGCATACAAAGATATTATATTTTAGATGGAGACAAGGCACAATATAAAAAATATTTTACGCCAAAAGAATGGAGAAAATATATTATTCAAAAGAATAGCTATAAACATAAAATTATGTTTTTACGTTGTGATAAAATTATTACTACATTTGCATCTATAAATGAATATTCTCCATTTAAAAAGAAAACGATTAGTTGGTATAAAGATTTATTACAATATGATTTAATCTATCTGCAACATGGTGTTTTATATGCTAAGTTATTAAAAATGTATAGTAAAGAATTTACAGAAATTGATAAAATTGTTGTTTCTTCACATTTTGAAGAAAAGAACATGATAGAAAATTATCAATATGATGAAAAAGACTTGATAAAAACTGGAATGCCTAGATTTGACTTAGAAAACCCAGAACCAAATAGAAAAAATAAGATTTTATTTGCGCCATCTTGGAGAGCTTATTTAATACAAGATCCTCCTGTTAATGGAAAGAGAGCGTTAAAAAAGAATGACTTTTTACATTCTAAATTTTATCAAGAAATCAATCAATTTTTGAATAATCAGAAATTAGACAAATTATTAGGAGAAAGAGGAATAGAGTTACATTTTAAATTACATCCTATCTTTGGGGGATATAAAGATTTATTTAAAATACAAACAAAGAATATAAAATTGGCAGAAGAAAATGTTAAAAACGAAGAATACAATTTGTTCATTACAGATTTTTCTTCTTTTCAATTTGATTTTGCACTTTTAAAAACACCAATGATTTATTTTGTACCAGACTTAATTGAATTTAAAGCGGGGTTACACACATATAGAGAATTGGATCTACCATTAGAAGAAGCTTTTGGAGATATTGTAGAAACAGCAGAGACATTAATAGAGAAAGTTAAAAGTTATATAGAAAAAGATTTTCAATTAGAGGAAAAATATAAAGAAAGAATGGAAGGATTTTTCTACAAAACAGAGAATTGCTGTGAGAAAATCTATAAAGAGCTAATGAAAGAGGAAAAATAAGAAAAGGGATGATTTTAATTTCATCCCTTTTTTTCTATTTTTCTAATTTATGAAATACCTTTTTACCTTTTTTTAAAATAGCATAACCTTCTTTAAAATCGTTTTCAGATAATTGGTAAGTAGTATCAGCTATTTTTTCATCATTTAAAGAAATACCACCTTGTTCAATTAAGGTTCTAGCCTGACCTTTAGAAGGAGCAAAACCAATTTGTATCATAGCATCTAAAATAGAGATAGGCAAGTCTTCTACTTTAGAAGTAGGCATATTGTCTAAGCTACCATTTCCTTCGAATAAAGCTTGAGCAGCTTCTTCAGCCTTTTTTGCTTCTTCTTCACCATGAATTAGTTTTGTGATTTCAAAAGCAGCCACTTTTTTAGCTTCATTAATTCTTTCATCTTGATAGGCACATAGTTCGTTGATTTGTTCCATTGGTAGGAAAGTAATTAACGATAAAACAGTTTTTACATCTGCATCATCAATATTTCTCCAATACTGGTAAAATTCATATGGAGAAGTTTTTTCAGGGTCAAGCCATAAAGCGCCTTTTTCTGTTTTACCCATTTTTTTACCTTCTTTAGTTGTTAGCAATTTAAAAGTTAAACCAAAAGAGTCAGAATGTCCGATTCTACGAATTAAATCAACACCACCTAAAATATTAGACCATTGATCATTTCCACCTAACTGTAATTTACAGCCATAAGTTTCATATAAATGTAAAAAGTCATAAGATTGCATTAACATATAGCCAAGTTCAAAAAAGGTAAGCCCACGTTCCATTCTTTGTTTATAACATTCTGCTGAAAGCATTTTATTAACAGAGAATAGAGAACCAATATCACGCATAAATTCTACGAAGTTTAAATTCAAAAGCCAATCTCCATTATTAACAATAATAGCAGCGTTTTCACCTTCAAAACTTAGAAATTTAGACATTTGTTTTTTGAAACATTCTACATTATGATCAATGTCTTGACGAGTCATCATTTTTCTCATGTCCGTTTTTCCAGATGGGTCGCCAATAGTAGCAGTACCACCACCAATTAAAATAATAGGCTTATGACCTGCTTTTTGCATCTGAGAAGCTACCATTAAAGAAATAAAGTGACCAATATGTAAGCTGTCAGCTGTAGGATCAAATCCAATATAAAAAGGAACATTTTCTTTTCCTAATAGATCTTTTAATTCTTCATGAGTTACCTGTTCTATGTAACCTCTTTCCATCAGAGTATTGAATACATTTTCTTTTGCCATAATAATCATTCCCTTCAATTTACAATATAATCAATATTTTATCACTAGATGGGGGAAAAAGACAAGTAGAAATCAAAAAAAGCCTAGAAATGTATCATTTTTCTATGGCACTTGGCACATTCTACTATTTGAAGAAAAACTCAAACATCTTTTTACATTTCTAAGCTTTTTCATGTAATTACCTTTACTTTCTAATGTTGATAATGATATAATACAGTCAAAATTTAATGGAATAAAGTGAGGATAAATTATGGAATGGATGAATAGTTCTATACAAGAAATTATGCCAAATAAAATTAGCAATCAAGAGCAGAAAGAAAAAGTAGCAAAAGAAGTAGCAGCAAAAGCAAAAGACGGAGATGTAATAGGATTTGGATCAGGGTCTACATCATATTTAGCTGCAAAAGAAATTGCAAGAAGGATGGAAGAAGAAAACTTGAAAATCACAGCAATTCCAACTTCTTTTGAAATAAAAGCATTATGCCAAGACTTAAAAATTCCAACAGTTAGTATTCTAGAGGCAAAGCCAGATTGGGCATTTGATGGTGCAGATGAAGTATCTAAACAAGACAATATATTAATTAAAGGTAGAGGAGCCGCTATGTTTAAAGAAAAACTAAATATGGTAAATAGTGGAATTACTTATATTTTAGTAGATGATAGCAAATTTGTGGACAAGCTAAATGAGAAATTTCCAATACCAATTGAAGTATATCCAGAAGCAGTTAGCAGTGTAAAAGAAGCTCTCCTAGATTTAGGACTTACAGAATGTACTTTAAGAAAAGCAGAAAAGAAAGATGGACCTGTATTTACAGAAAATCATAACGTGATTCTAGATGCCAAATTTGTAGAAGTTTATGAAACTTTAGAAGAAGATATTAAATCTATTACAGGAGTCATAGAAAGTGGACTATTTATTGATTATCCAGTAGAAATATTACATTAAGATTGTTAGCTTGATAGAACATAAAAAAGAAGAAAAAAGAAACAAGAGGAGGAAGGACAATGTGGGGAGATATTGCAATTGCTTTCTTACTAGCATTTATCACAGCTTTTGTATTAACACCCTATACGATGAGATTAGCTAGAAAAGTAGGAGCAATAGATATACCAAATGATAGAAGAGTCAATAAAAAGCCAATGCCAAGACTAGGAGGAGTGGCAGTTATTTGTGGTTTCTTAGTATCAACAGTTTATTTATTAATTGTTATGAATTTAGAACATTCTGTTGATTTATTTGGAGAAGAGCAATATTGGCTCAAAATATTTGGTTTCTTTATTGGAATTGTGATACTAGGAATTACATGTTTTATTGATGATGCTAAAGGAATTCCAAGTTGGGTAAAATTAATTATGCAAATTGTTGCAACAGTAATTGTTGTGGCTTGTGGAGTTCGCATTCAAAATGTTCATTTGCCATTTTTAGATGATAAAATTGGTTTAAATGACTGGTTTTCTTATGCACTTACTATTTGTTGGATTATTGGAATTACTAATGCAATTAATTTAATTGATGGGCTAGATGGCTTATCCTCTGGAATAACTTTGATTTCTTGTTTTTCGTTGTTAATTATTTTTACTCTTAATAAATCACCACTAATTGCAGTTTTGTTAATTGCAGCATTAGGTGGAGCAATAGTTGGATTTTTACCATTTAATTTTAGCCCTGCAAGAACTTTTATAGGAGATACTGGTTCTAACTTCTTAGGATTTTCATTAGCTATTATTTCTATTTTGCGGAGTAGCTAAAACTTATACTGCTATTGTATTAATTGCACCAATTATTATACTTGCTTTTCCAATTTTTGATACTTTGTATGCTATTATACGAAGAATTATTAAAGGAAAATCTATTAAGGCAGTATTCCAAGCAGATAAAGGACATTTACATCATAGATTAATGAAAAAAGGCTATACGCAAAAACAAGCTGTTTTTATATTATATGGTCTTACTGCTACATTAGGAATGTTTGCCGTTATTCTATTAGAAAGTGGAATTTGGAAGGCATTATCATTTGCTTTATTAGTAATTGCATTTGTGGCAATTGGATATAGAGACATTTTTAGAGTGAAACAAGAAGAAACAATAGAAGTAGATGAAAAAAATATTAGACATGATAAAAATTAATATATTGAAAAGGACGGCAAAGGGATGGAGGAAGAAAGACTAATTAGTCCAGAATTAGAGGATATCCAAGAAGAAAGAATAGAAAATACTTTAAGACCTAAAACATTAGAAGAATATATTGGGCAAGATAAAGTAAAAGAAAATATGAAAATCTATATTGAGGCTGCCAAAAAAAGAGGAGAGCCTCTTGACCATGTTCTATTATATGGACCACCAGGACTTGGAAAAACAACGCTTGCCAATATTATATCAAATGAAATGAACTCTAATATTAAAATTACATCGGGTCCAGCAATTGAAAAACCAGGAGATTTAGCAGCCTTACTTACCAACTTATCAGAATTTGATGTACTATTTATTGATGAAATACATCGTTTAAATAAAAGTGTAGAAGAAATTCTATATCCAGCTCTAGAAGATTATACTTTAGACATTATGATAGGAAAAGGACCAAGTGCAAGGTCTATTCGTTTAGATTTACCAAAATTCACATTAATTGGAGCAACTACTAGGGCAGGAGCTTTAGCTACACCATTAAGAGATAGATTTGGAATTGTACATCATTTAGAGTTATACCAAACAAAGGACTTAACAACCATTGTAAAAAGATCTGCTAAGATTTTAGAAGTAGAAATCGATGATGAATCAGCAGCAGAAATTGCAAGACGTTCAAGAGGAACTCCTAGAATTGCAAATAGATTATTAAAAAGAGTAAGAGATTATGCAGCAGTTTTAGGAGATGGAAATATTACTTTGAAAATAGCAAAAACAGCATTAAATAAATTAGAAATAGATGAAATGGGATTGGATGACATAGACAGAAAAATATTAGAAACAATGATTATTAAATATAATGGAAGACCAATTAGTATTGAAACAGTGGCAACTACAATTGGAGAAGACGCAGAAACAGTAGAAGATATGTATGAGCCATATCTAATTCAAATAGGATTTTTAGCTAGAACTGCTAGAGGAAGAATTGCTATGCCAGCAGCATATAGCCATATTGGAGTAACTTATGAAGGATAATGTCAGGTTGGGGACGTTCCTTTTTCTGACAAAGTTGTCAGTTTTGGGACAGACCTTGAATTATATGAAGAAGGTGAGAGGATGAAACTTTTAATGCACACATGCTGTGCACCATGCAGTGTATATTGTATAGATAGTTTAAGACAAGAGGGAATAGAACCAACGATTTATTGGTATAACCCAAATATTCATCCATATATGGAATACAAGGCTAGAAGGGATTGCTTAAAAGAATATTCAAAAAGTATTCATATACAAACAATTTTTGAGGAAGATTATGGATTGGATAACTTTTGCAAAAATGTAGTAAATTCATTAGAAACAAGATGTACAGATTATTGCTATCGTGTAAGACTAGAACAAACAGCTAAGTATGCAAAAGAAAATGGTTATGATACTATTACTACTACATTACTAGTGAGCCCTTATCAAAAACATGAAGAATTAAAGCAAATTGCAGAAGAAATAGCCAAGAGATATGAACTTACTTTTCTATATCGTGATTTTAGAGTGGGATTTCGTGATGGACAAGCTAAAGCAAGAGAACTAGGAATGTATATGCAAAAATATTGTGGCTGTATTTTTTCGGAGGAAGATAGATATAGGAAGCAAATTGAGAAATTATTTACTAAAGAGGAGGAGATATAAATGATGAAAAATGACAAGGAAAAAGGTATTACATTAGTAGCATTAGTTATAACTATTGTGATACTTTTGATATTAGCAGGAGTGTCAATAAGCATGATAGTAGGAGAAAATGGATTATTGGCAAAAGCAAAGGAAGCCGCAGATAAGCATAATAAAGCGACAAAAGATGAAGATGAAATGCTAAACCAAATATTTTCAGAAAATTATATCGGCGGTGGAGAAACTCTACCAGATGAGTATGACACTTCGGAAATAGACCAAAGAATGGTAAAACAAGAGCTTAGTTCTCAAGATAGCATTGCTACCATTATGAACCCAGACAGAGGTTGGTACAGGCCTTTTACAGTGCTATTAGGTAGTAATGCCGACATACAAACACAATGCTCTGAAGCTATAAAAGAAAATATACAAATAATACATTTAAGAGTTAATTTAGGACAACTTTCTGGAAATGTAAATGCAGATGGAATTGATAAAGACATTACCTCAACACAGATTTCTTCATTAAATACTATGGTAGATACTATTAGAAAGAATAGGTTAAATGTCATCATAAGATTTGCCTACGATTTCGATGGGAATACAGGTCGAGAGCCAAAATCATTTGAAACAATAAAAAATCATATTAGGCAACTGTCACCTTTCTTTAATACAAATAAAGACATTATATCAACTATAGAAGCAGGATTTTTAGGACCTTGGGGTGAGATGCATACTGCGGGAAAATATCAAGCAGATAGTTATTATAAAACTTTAATAGAAACATTATTAGAAAATACCCCTAATGAGATGAAAATAAATGTAAGAAAACCATACTTTTTTAAATTGGTAGTAGGAGAATTAAATGATTCCCAACACAGATTAGGGGTATTTAATGACGGATATTTAGGAAGTTTAACAGATTTAGGAACTTTTGATAATGGAATTAGTAGAAATGATTTTGTAAATTGGATGCAAACTCAAGGAAAGTATACATTATATGGTGGAGAAGTTACAAAGTCTGGAGAAGCAAATGATGAACAATATAATGATAGTAGTTTTGCCTTAGTAGAAATGCCAAAAACACATACTACATATTTAAATAGTCAATTTAATTTAAATGTAATAAATAATAAGTGGAAAAATCAATATTATACATCTTCAGATTCAGAATATAATGGGCAGACGACTTATAAATATATAACAGATCATTTGGGATATAGAATGGTGGTAAGAAATTCTAAAATTTCATCTTCTGTAGAAAAAGGAGATATTTGTGGTGTTAGTATTGAAATAGAAAATGTAGGATTTGGAAATATAGTGAAAACGCAAAAAGTATCTGTTATTTTAAGAAAAGAACGTGAATATTATGAAACTACATTAAATATCAATGCGAATGATATTAAAGGTGGAGAAAAAAACAATGTTAATTTTTATTTCTATGTACCAAGTGAGATAGAAGGCGGAGAATGGAAGATTTACTTGAAGATTTCTGATGAGAAATTGTCAAACTATGCTGTACAATTTGCAAATCCAAACATGTGGGATAATGATTTGTTGGCAAATTGTGTAGGAAAAGTAAAGATTGAAAATTCAGTTGCCAAAGAAGGAATAAAAATAAGACAAGCTTTTTCAAAAGATGCTACTGAAGGATACAAAGGGCAAATAGTTGAAAAAGTAAGGACGATTCCTGTAACATTTGCCTTTTATCTAGAAGGGGGTTCTATGATTACTAGTCAGCAACTAAAGTTAGCACTTGGAACTAAAATTGATTTTAAAGATGCAAGTAATTTATCAAGTTTGGGTATAACAATTCCTAATGGTTATACATTCCTTTATGCACAATGTTATGCAATTACGAATGATTGGAATGGCTACAATAATATAACAATTCCTAATGAAACAAATGAAAGTTCTTATTGGTTTAATGTTTTTGTGAAGAAGTAAAAGTAAAAAAATATGTATATAAGAAATAAATTGAAAAGGACAAAAGTAATTCTTGATATTTTCTTAAAAATAAAGGGGAAATTTCTTAAATCTAAGTAAATAATAAAAAAGTATGATATAGTAAGGAAACATAGGAGTAGTAAAAATGAAAAAAGAAAAGAATACAGGAAAAAATGTATTACTTATTGCAGCAACAATTTTACTAATAGCAGTTATTGCTTTGATAATTTTAAAAGTATATCTTAATACCAAGGAAACTGTAGGAACAGCAAGTAGCGAACAAGAAAATGAAATAGAACAAGAGAAGCCAAAAGAAGAAACAACAAGTGCTTCCCTAATTATGGTGGGGGATAATCTAGTACATAGTAGTATTTATAAAGAAGCACATAGAAATGCAAACAATAAAGGATATGACTTTAAGCTAATGCTTAGATTAATTAAAGAAAAAGTTAAGAACTATGATATTGCCTACTATAACCAAGAAACTATTTTAGGTGGAAGCAAAATGGGATTATCTGATTATCCATGTTTCAATTCACCTTATGAGGCAGGAGCAAATATGCTAGATGCAGGTTTTAATCTAGTTAGTACAGCAAGCAATCACACCATGGATAGAGGAGAACAAGCTATTTTAAACTCTAGAGCTTATTGGGACAAGCAAAAAGATGTATTAGCAGTAGGAAGTTATCAATCTTTTGAGCAAAGAGATGAGGTACAAATTAAACAAGCAAATGGAATTACCTATACTATGCTAAATTATACTTATGGAACGAATGGAATACCAGTACCTACAGGAAAAGAATATCTGGTAAATGTATGGCCAACAGATTTATCTATTAATGACCCAAAAAGAGATACAAAATATCAAGCATATAAAGAGAAAGTAAAAGAAGATATTAAAAGAGTAAGAGATAAAGTAGATGTATTAATTGTAGCAATGCACTGCGGGATAGAATATATAGCTGAGCCATCTGCTTATCAAAAAGATGAAGCCAAATTTTTAGCAGAACAAGGAGTAGACTTGGTTATTGGAACACATCCACATGTATTAGAACCAGTAGAATGGATAGATGATACATTAGTATTCTATTCTTTAGGAAATTTTATTTCAGCACAATATCAAGATGAGAATTATAACAAAACAGTAGGATTAATGAGTTCTTTAAGAATTACTAAAACAACAAAGGATGGAAAAAGTTCTATAAAAATTGATAATGTAGAAAATGAACTCATCTATACTTACTATAACCAAGCTACATGGAGTAACTTTAGAGTAATACCATTTAGTAATCAAGATATAGCAAAATATTTGCCAGGTTATCAAAAAGTACATGAAAGATATAAAAAGATAGTGCAAATGTATGATAAGGATATGGTAGTAGTACCAGCATATTCAGAGAAAATCGTATAGAATGTCGCACTTGGGGACAGATGTTGTACAAACTATGCATTTCACTACGTTCCATTGCATAAGTCATCTGTAGCTCGCTTCACACAGCTGACTTAGTGTCCCTAAATGCGACAATAAAAGAAGAAGGGAATTAAAAACATGAGTGAGGTATATTTTAAAATAGACGAAAACTTTGAACCGATTATTAAGAAAGCATTAGGGGATAAAGAAGTAAAAGCAATGAATTTAATTACAACTGGTTGGACTAACATTGTATATGAAGTAGAGACAAATGAAGGAAACTATTTTTTCCGTTTCCCACGTGATGAATTTTGGTCTAGGACAATTGTAAAAGATAGTGAATTTGCACGGATATATTTATCAGAAAACTACTTTTGATACTTGCCAATTAGAATTAAAAAGAGATGAAGGAAGACCTTTTAGCATGCATAAAAAGATTGTAGGCACTCCTCTTGCTGAGAAAATAGAAAAATTATCAGAAGAAGAAATTATGCAAGTATCAGAAGATATTGCAAAATTTATGGCTGAACTACATCAGTTAGACTTCCAAAAAGAAAAGATTTTTACAATCAATGATATTGGTTTAAATTTATCAGAGTTTTTAGATGAGTTATTAACAAAACATGTAAGTAAAGAAGACAGAGCATTTTGGAAATTTGCAGATACTGTAGAAAAACCAGAATGTTTAGTGCATGGAGATTTAAATTTAAGTAATGTTTTATTAGATGAAAACAATAAAGTAACTGCTATTATTGATTTTGGGTTTGCAGGTTATGGAAATATTTATGATGATGTAGCTAGAATTCTTAGCAGAAATTGTCCAAAGAATTTTAAACAAGAAATTATTCGTAATTATGAAAAATATGCTCAAACAAAACTTGATGTAGAAAAATTAGAGGACCAAATTACAGAATGGATTAATATTGACCAAGGATATATTAATTACATGAGAGGAATAGGTATTTATGAATGATGGCAGTTTGGGGACGTTCTTTAAAACTGACAAAAGTGTCAGTTTAACCTACGTCCCTAAAGTGACAAAAGTGTCAGTTTTGGGGACACACCTTGAGGGAGGAAACAATGGAAAAAATAGTCTTAATTGATGGAAACAGTATTTTAAATAGAGCCTTTTATGGAATAATGGGCTCTAAAATGTTAATGACACCAGATGGTAAATATACAAATGCCATTTATGGTTTTTTGGCAATTCTATTTAAGGTATTGGAGGATATAAAGCCAGAATACCTTATGGTTGCTTTTGATTTAAAAGCTCCTACAGCAAGACATAAGATGTATGAGGGATATAAAGCAAATCGTAAAGGAATGCCAAATGAATTAGCAGAGCAAATGCCAATTTTAAAAGATATCTTAAGGTCTATGAATATTACCATTGTTGAAATGGAAGGATATGAAGCTGATGACATTTTAGGGACAATAGCCAAAAAGGCTGAAAAGGAAAAACTAGATGTTACCATTGTTTCAGGAGATAGAGATACTTTCCAATTAACTTCTAATCATATTAAAGTTCGTATTCCACATACTAAAATGGGGAATACAGAAGTAGATGTGTTTGATGAAGAGGCTATTTTAGAAAAATATGGTATTATGCCTAAACAACTAATAGAAGTAAAAGGTTTACAAGGTGATACTTCTGATAATATTCCAGGGGTTCCAGGAATTGGAGAAAAGACAGCTTTAGAATTAATTCAAAAATATCATTCTATTGCTAATCTATATTTAGAAATAGAAAGAGATAAGGCGGACTTAAAACCAAAGACAAAAGAAAAGTTAGTGACAAATAGAGAATTAGCAGAACTTTCAAGAACTTTAGGAACGATAAATACAGAAGTACCAATTGAAGAAAAGGTAGAAGATTTTAAAAGACAAGAATGGAATGAAGAAGAGGTATATGCCAAATTTAAAGAATTAAATTTTAATCGTTTTATTGAACGTTTTGGACTACAAGGTAAGCCAGAAATGCCACAAGATATTAACGAATTATTTACAATAGAAACTCTTAGATTAGAAGACACTTCAAAGATACAAAAACTAGTAGAAGCTATAAAACAAGAAGGAAAGCTGATATATTTCTTACAAAAAGAAAAAGCAGAAAGACAAGAAACTTTAGCAGTTATTCCTAAAAAAATGACTACTCTTTATATGATAATATCTCAAACAGTTTATGAAATTCCAATGAATAATGTAGAGTTATTTGTTCAAAATTTTAAAGAAGTTTTAGAAGATAACTCAGTAAAAAAATATAGCTATCGTATGAAAGAAGATATTATTTTATGGAGAGAGTTAGGAATTGATTTAAACGGAATTTATTTCGATAGTGAAATTGCTGGATATTTATTAAATTCTAGTATTAGTCATTATACTTTAGAAGAACTTGCAAATCAATATTTAAAAATGGACCTTATGGGCTATTTAGAAGCAATGGGAATGAAACAAGAGCAAGAAAAGCAAATGACTTTATTTGCTCAAGAAACAGATACTAGTTTAGATTTTGAGAGATACCAAAATGCAATGTATGTATACACTATTGCAAAATTGCAAGAAATGATGTTACCAAAATTAGAAGAGACAAATGCAACAGAGTTATTTCAAAATATTGAGATGCCATTGGTAAAAGTTTTAGCCAATATGCAATATGAAGGTATTTATTTAGACAAGGAAGAATTAATTAGTTTTGGTGACAAATTAAAAGAACAAATAGAGACTTTGAAACAAGAAATATATAACCTAAGTGGGGAGGAATTTAATATTAATTCTACACAACAATTAGGTATTGTATTGTTTGAAAAGTTAAAATTGCCAGTATACAAGAAAACTAAAAAAGGATATTCCACTGATGTAGATGTACTAGAAAAATTACGTCCAGAACACCCAATTATTGAGAAATTATTGGAATATCGTAGTCTTGTAAAACTTAATTCTACTTATGTAGAAGGCTTATTACCATATGTAAATCCACAAACAAATAGAATTCACTCATACTTCCATCAAACTATTACTGCTACTGGAAGAATAAGCTCAACAGAACCAAATTTGCAAAATATCCCAACTAGAGCAGAACAGGGAAAGCAAATTAGAAAAGCTTTTAAAGCAGAGGAAGGTAATATCTTTATTGATGCAGACTATTCACAAATTGAACTACGTATATTAGCTCATATTTCACAAGATGAAACCATGAAACAAGCCTTTTTAAATGAGGAAGATATTCATAGACAAGTTGCTTCTAAAGTATTTAATGTTCCACAAGAAGATGTAACCAAAGAGCAAAGAAGTGCAGCAAAAGCAGTAAACTTTGGAATTGTGTATGGTATTAGTGGATTTGGATTAGCAGAACAGTTAGGAATTAGTCGTAAAAAAGCAGAAAACTATATTGAACAATATTTGAATAAATATGAAGGTGTAAAAGCCTTTATGAATGATATAGTAGAAGAGGCAAAAGAAAAAGGATATGTAGAGACCTTGTATCATCGTAGAAGATATATTACAGAACTTTCTTCTAGCAACTATATGGTAAGACAGTTTGGAACAAGAGCAGCAATGAATACACCAATTCAAGGAACAGCAGCAGATATTATGAAAATTGCTATGATAAAAGTTTTTGATAGATTAAGAGAAGAAAAATTAGATGCCAAATTAATTTTGCAAATTCATGATGAGTTATTAATAGAATGTAAAGAAGAACAAAAACAGCAAGTAAAACAAATTCTAAAAGACTCTATGGAGCAAGCCGTAACATTAGATATTCCATTAGAAGTAGAAGTTTCAGAAGCAGGCAACTGGTATGAGGTAAAATAGGGAAACGAAGTTAACAAATTCTAAATGACAAAGTCATTAAGAATTTGTAGCATTCGTAATAACTATACTCTACGTCAATTACATGCTACGCAGGTAATTTCCTAGAGTATAGAAAAACAAAGGAGAGTTTAGAAAGTTAAGTGAAAGTATTAAAAAGATTATTGATACTATTAGTATTTATTTTTATCTTATATTTTGTTTTATTTCATTTATTAGGCTTGGAAAACAAGATAATGAAAATAGCATATCCACAAGAATATGCTGAATATGTGACAAAATATGCTGAAGAATGTGAAGTAGACCCTTTATTAATTTTTGCGATTATTAAAGCAGAAAGTGATTTTAATCCACAATCCAAATCACATAATAATGCAAAAGGGCTTATGCAACTAATGGATAAAACTGCTATAGAATTATCAAAGCAAGTAGAAGTAGATTTATATGACCCAGAAACGAATATTAGATTAGGAACCTATTATTTTTCGCAATTATTAGAAAAATATGATAATCAAGTAGGAATTGCATTAGCTGCTTATAATGCAGGAATGGGAAATGTAAACAATTGGATAGAAAGAGGAACGATTAAGGCTGATGGCACAGATTTGGAAAATATACCATATAAAGAGACCAATATGTATGTTAGAAGAATTTTGAATGATTATGAGATGTATCAGAAGTTGTATAAGTAGTACCTATTGAAAAGCAAGAGAAATAAACCGTTTTAGAATTTTTCTAAAGCGGTTTATGGTACAATAGGGTCTATTATTTCATATTTTCTTGAATAATCTTTAGTCTCTTGGTTACTCTTGTAAACCTCACTACGATTTTTTTGCAAGAAATTTACTAGATTATATAAATCTACCCAAATTTGATTAGGTCCTTCCTTTTGCACTTCATCAAAAATAAGTTGTATACCAAAATGAAGATGAGGAACATTGATGTTATTGACATTCTCTTTGGTACTATATCCAGTCATACCAAGATAACCAATCACATCACCTGCTTGCACAATTTGACCTTCTTTTAAATTTTCTGCATAAGGGTGATTTTTTCTCAAATGGGCATAGTAATAATAACGTTTTTTATCAAAGCTACGAACGCCAATTCTCCAGCCACCATATTGATTCCAACCAGCCGCTTCTACAACACCAGATTCTACTGCAATAATAGGAGCACCAATACTTCCCATTAAATCATTTCCAAAATGTAGCCTTTTATATCCATAAGACCTAGAAGCACCAAAATCGTCATAATGACTATAAGAATAGTTTTTAGCAACAGGGTGAAAAGCTTTAATACCATATGTATCTTCAAATTGTTTTTGTGGAGTTTCTTGTTCAGCAATAGTGTTATCATTAGTAGTCGCTTGATTATCTTTAGTGGTATTCGTTTTTATTTCTTTCTTAAACTCTCCAATAAACTCATGCAACACACTATCGTAACCCTCAAAATAATAGTTATAATTCTTCATATCTTTTGTCAAATCTGCCATAGTTTGACCGCTTCTCAATTTTTCTACTAAATTAGTTAAATCTTGATATTTATATCTTGAAAAGTCATTTCCATATTTGCAGGCTAAATAAGCAATTAATTCAATCCAATTTAATTTCACATCTTCATTTTTAGTATGTGACTGAATATCTAACTTTGATGTCTTGTCTAATACATCATAAGAAACTTTAAACTCAAACCATTTAATATATTTCTTTTCTTGCACAGTATTTTCCAAAGTAGAATTATGCCATTCAAAAGCTTGACTGCTTGAAACAGGAATGGCAGAAAGTCTCTCAAAAGAAAAGAAACCTACTAAAATGAGTAGTATAGAAAAAGAAATTAGAAATATCCACTTTAATTTTTTAGACAATAACATGTAAACTTCACCAATAAAAATTTATGAAAGAATAGAAAGAAATATGCGAAAGAATTGTAGGATAGAATAAAATAGTAGACGAAGTCCTAAAAGGTATCGAATTTACAACCTTTTAGTAATAAGATAACAAAATAGTTTTAGGATTTAACCTAAAACTATTATAAGACGATTGAGAAAAATATTATCTCGTGATATGAGATAGGGGAATACCTTTAGGGCTAGAACGCATTTTTTCAATGCTGCTTCCAATATATGGTATAGCTCCTTGATAATTTGTAGATTTACCATATGATTTGTATTCCATATCATATGGTCTAGCCTTTTCTAATAAAGTTGCTGTTAGATATGGAGAAAGATAGCTTTCGCATTTTTGACTGTTATTGCCATGAACTTTTGTATGTCCGCCTATTGCTACTGTAGTTTCCATACTTATTCCATTTCTTTGTTGACCTTTTTCAAATGTAAAATTTCTTCTATCTCCAAAAAAAGCAGTATCTGACATAAATAAATCTCCTGTTAATTTTCCTTCTGCTATTTGTTTTCTAGCTACTGTCAAATCCGCATTAAACCATGTATCACCAAGTTTTATTTGATTCCATGCATGATATCCGTAATTAGAAGTTTCTCCTATTATCGTTTTACTTTTGATGCCTACACAACTTAAGACATTTCTTAGTATTTCAGCATATCCTCCACATATTGTTTTTCCTGTTATTAAACTTGTTATATTAGATAAATTTGCACATAAATTGCTAAAGCTTTCTTTAGAAAGAAGTTGTTGTTGTGATTTGACTTCAGATTCATATTTAACTTTGTCAACTATCAGTCCAAATATTTGTATTGCTAACTGAGCGTCTATAACAGTTTTATTTGACTGTTCTGTGACGTAAAGTTTATCAATAATTTCATTATCTATAGTGGCTCTTATTTGTTTATAAGCCTCTAAGCTGATTGGTCTTTGTTCTATTGCGTATTTTCTTGTTTCTCTATCTTTTTCTATTATTCTTACACCTACCACATCAAATTTTTTCTCGATATGGCTTAACTTTTCTAATGTAAGTTCTCCCATATTATCAATTGTAATAATAACTGGAATTCCTTTATAATCTTTTTCTCCTTTAGACATTTGTTCTACTTTTTCTATATCTAAATAATTAACACATGCATAAGGAAATTTCTTACCAATACTTTTTACATCTCCAAACTCAAATAAAGTAGTTCCTTCAAATTTTAATTTGAAATTTCTAATTGCTGTATCCGCTCCTTGATGAGCAAATTGATTTAAAGCTTGTATGTCGTCTATTCCTTGTATCACTAAAATCTGATTAGTGATATTTGTTATATCTTCTCCTTTTTTTGCCATTTCCTCAAGAGTGTTAAATAAATCAGTTAAAGAAAAAATGTCTCTAAAAGCTTGAAAAGGCATTGCAAATTTAATGCTATACATTAGTAAATCGTGTCCGTGAAACCTTTCTCTTTAATTCCTCTTTTCTTTTTCTCTGCATAAATGGGTCTTGCTCATTAAGCCATTCCATATATAATCTATTTACTAGTTCATAGTTAATTCCATTTTCAGTTTTCATTTGTAACACCTCTTTCTATAGTTTACATATTTACATTATACTATATTTTGACTATTTTTGCAAAAGCAAGACCAATAATCATTAACAATAAAATTTAATATTATCTGTATTGTAAGCAATTTTCCATTTTGAAATAATCTGAAAATAATATAATGAAATTGCTTCTAGCAATATATTCAAGTCTTTTTGAGGAATTCTACTTTTATTATTAGCCACAACACAGCCTCCCGCTTTGGTTAGCCATATCTTAGTAGAGTTTCCAGTAGGTCTACCTTTGGAAATATGTACATGTATTGGTTCATAATTTTCATTAGACCAAAAATAAACTTTATATCCCATTAATTCAACAATGTTAGGCAAGCTTCATTCCTCCTTGTCTTGCATATTTAAAGAAGAATGCAGCGCCTCTTTCAACTATCTCCTTAAATTCTGCTTTTTCTTTTTCGGTAAAATGTCCATCTTCTAATACAACTTCATAGCTTGGAAGTTCAAAAATAATTGTATCAAACCCATATTCCATAGGTCTTTCAAAACTAACTGTAATACATTCTTCACCATTTTCTTTTTTTCTAATATCGGAAAATACAACTAGTGTATCATCAGGATATTTTGCAAATTCATATACCATTATTAATCACTCTCCTTTAAACTCTTTTACTTTCTATTATTGATAGTATAACATATTTAAAAAATTTTTACTACTAATATACCAAAAAATTAAGGAAGCTTTTTATACTGACCTCTCAGTCTAAAGATTTTTTTTCGAAAATATGATATAAAAGCATAGTATAAATTGGAAATTTAAGTAAAAAGGAGAATAAAACAAATGAGTAAAAAGCCATATGAAACTATTGAAATTACAGACTTAAAGGATATGTTAAACAAGACAAAGGACATCTATGCAGATAAAATAGCATATAAAGTAAGAGATGGAAAAGATGGATATATCACATTTACTCACAAACAAGTAAGAAAAATGGTAGATAGCCTTGGAACAGCATTAATAGATATGGGATTAAAAGGAAAAAGAATTGCAGTTATTGGAGAAAATCGTTATGAATGGGAAATTGCATATCTTTCTATTGTATGCGGAGTAGGTATTGTTGTGCCATTAGACAAATCCCTACCAGAAAATGAATTAGAATCCTTAATTGAAAGATCAGAAGTAGAAGCAATTTTTTATTCCCAAAAATATGAAGAAGCATTAACAAAAATAAAATACAATGAAAATAATAAACTAAAACACTTAATCTCAATGGATAATACAGAACATGCAAGCGGTATTTATTCTGAGCAAGAATTAATCCAAAAAGGTGAAAATCTAATTGCACAAGGAAATAGAGAATTTATAGATGCTAAAATCGATAGTGAAAAAATGGCAATTATGTTATTTACCTCAGGAACTACCTCTAGTTCAAAAGTAGTAGCACTTTCACACAAAAATATATGTTCAAATTTAATGGACATTGGAAGCATTTTAGATATTACATCAGAAGATACATTGCTCTCTATTTTACCAATTCACCATGTTTTTGAATGTACTGTTGGATTTCTTTTTTCTTTATACAAAGGAGCAACCACTGTATTTTGTGATGGATTAAAACATGTAATTGATAACTTAAAAGAATACAAAGTAAGTGTTATGGCTTGCGTTCCAGGAATTTATGAAAGAATATTTGATATTATTAGAAAAGGACTAGAAAAGCAAGGTAAATTAGAAGAAATTTTAAGAAAAGAAGAAGAATTAAGAAATCATACTATGGAAGAAAAAAGAAAAGCATTTCCAGAAATCCATGAAATGTTAGGAGGAAATATCAAACTATTTATCTCAGGAGCAGCAGCTTTAGATAGAAAAATAGAAGAAAGATACAGGTTATTAGGACTTAATTTAGTACAAGGATATGGATTAACAGAAACATCACCAGTAGTAGCCGTAGGAACCAATGAAGAATATAGACTAGGCTCTATTGGAAAAGTGGTACCAAGTATGGAAGCAAAATTAGTAGATGTCAATCAAGAAGGTATTGGTGAATTAGTAGTAAAAGGACCTAATGTTGCTTTAGGATATTACCAAGATGAAGTAGCAACTAAAGAGGCTTTTCAAGGTGAATGGTTTTACACAGGTGATTTAGCAAAAATAGATGAAGATGGATATATCTATATTTGTGGAAGAAAGAAAAGTGTGATTGTATTAAAAAATGGTAAAAATATTTTCCCAGAAGAAATGGAAGTTTTGGTGAATAAAATTGAGGGAGTAAAAGAGTCTTTCATTTTTGGAAAACAACTATCAGAAGATAAGGAGAATATTAAAATTCATGTCAAAGTAGTGTATGATAAAGAAATTGTAAAAAATGTATATAAGGCAGAAACACAAGAGGAAATCTACAAAGCAATTTTAGAAAAAATCAAAGAAGTAAATGAACAAATGCCAAAATATAAAGCAATTAGAGGTCTTATCCTAACAGAAGAGCCACTAATTAAAACTACCACTAATAAAATTAAAAGGCAGGCAAATTTAGATGCAATTTACGAACTTAACCACTAATTTTTTAGGAAGAAATGTTAGTTTCTATCATGAAATAGATTCCACTCAAAGTAAGATTTGGAGAAGAATAGAAAACCATACGATTGTCAATGGAAGTGTTGTGATAGCTGACTTCCAAACACAAGGAAAAGGAACACATGGGCGAATTTGGCATACTGATGAGCCAAACAATATTAGTTTTTCTCTATATATCCAAACAGAATGTACACCAGAAAAACTAGAAGGAATTACAGTAGAAATAGCACAAATTCTAGTAGACATTTTAAAGAAAGAATATGGTATAGGATTAGAAATAAAAAAGCCAAATGATATTATGTATCATCAGAAAAAAATAGGTGGTATTCTAACAGAAAGTAAAGTGCATTTAGAAACTGTGAAATTTTTAGTAATAGGAATTGGAATCAATACCAATAAAATGAACTTTACAAGTGATATTGAAAATATAGCTACCTCTATTCAAAAAGAGTTTGGGATAGAAGTAGATAGAAATAAAGTAATAGCAGAGTTTTGCAATCAATTTGAAGCTGTAATGGAAAGGAGAACTAAGAGATGAAAATAGGATTTTTATTACCAGGGCAGGGTGCACAAGTTGTAGGAATGGGAAAAGAATTATATGAAAATTATGAAGAAGCAAGAGAAGTTTATGACAAAGTAGAGAAAATTACAGGAATAGACATTAAAAGGATATCTTTTGAAGGACCAGAGGAGGAGTTAAATCAAACGCAAAATACACAAGTAAGTGTGTTAACAGAATGTTTAGCAGTATTGTCTATTTTAAAGAAGAATGATATACAAGCTGAAATGTTGGCAGGACTAAGCTTGGGAGAATATATAGCATTAATTGAAGATGGAATATTTGATTTTGAAGATGGTATAAAGTTAGTGCAAAAAAGAGGAGAAATCATGCAAAATTTAACTCCTCAAGGAAATTGGAAAATGGCTGCTATATTAGGCTTAGAAGCAGAAAAAGCACAAGAAGCTTGTAAACAAGTAGAAGGTTTTGTAGTTCCTACTAATTTTAATACTATTGGTCAAACTGTCATTTCAGGAGAAGAAGAGGCAGTAAATCAAGCAGGAGAAATAGCGAAAGCATGGGGAGCTAAAAAGGTAAGTGTTTTAAACACCGCAGGTCCTTTCCATACAGAGAAACTAAGTGAATGTTCTAAAGCTTTAAAAGAAGAATTAAGTAAAATAAAAATTAACTGTAAAGATTCAAAAGTAGTTAGAAATATTGACGGAAAGTTATACAGACAAACAGATGACATTGTACAAACTTTAGCTGACCATATTATGAACCCAGTTAGATTTTCAGAAGATTTACTAACTATGTATGATAGTGGAATAGATACATTTGTTGAAATTTTACCTAGAAAAACAATAACTGGATTTGTCAAAAGAATGAACTTTGAAAGACCAGTTCAAATTAAAAGCATTAACAATATGGAAACATTAGAGCAAGTGATAAGTGAACTAAAGGAGGAAAAGGTAAATGAGTAAAGTTGCTTTTATTACAGGTGGAACAAGAGGAATAGGAAGGCAAATTGCAATAACATTAGCAAAGGCAGGATATGATATTGCAGTAAATTATAGAACAGAAAATCAAGATTTAATCATAACTAAAAGCGAAATCGAAAAATTGGGTGTAAAATGCTTGACCGTTCAAGGAGATGTTTCTAGTTTTGAAGATAGTGAAAATATGACAAAGCAAGTGGTTGAGCAATTAGGAAGGGTAGATGTATTAGTAAATAATGCAGGAATTACCAAAGATACATTACTAATGAGGATGAAAAAGGAAGATTTTGAAGATGTATTACAAGTTAATCTTGTAGGAACTTTCAATGTAACCAAAAGTGTTATTCCATATATGATGAAACAAAAAGAAGGAAGAATTATTAATTTATCTTCCGTAGTAGGAATTAGCGGAAATGCAGGTCAAGCAAATTATGCCGCTTCTAAAGCTGGAATTATTGGCTTCACTAAAAGTTTAGCAAAAGAAGTGGGAAGTAGAAACATCTTAGTAAATGCAGTAGCACCAGGATTTATTGAAACACAAATGACAGATGTGTTAAAAGAGGAAATCAAAGAAGAAATCAAAAAAACAATACCATTAAAAAGAATGGGAACAGTGGAAGATGTAGCAAATGTTGTGAAATTCTTAGCGTCTAATGAGAGTTCATATATTACAGGGCAAGTAATTCAAGTTGATGGTGGAATGTTAATGTGATTTTTTATTAGAATTATAATTAGTAACCAATAATATATGTTTCTTTTTCTCATACACTCGTCTCATTGGCGTATGGACTAAAACATAAATAGCTTTTATAGTAAGCGTTGCTCTAAAGTACTATAAGGCAAATGTTCCTCGATTTTTCAAAATGCGAAACATATATTATTGGTTACTAAAAGAAAAAATTATAAAAAATCAGTATTAAGTAGTTAAAATAGAAAGGATAGGAAAATGAAGAAGAGAGTTGTAATAACAGGATTAGGAGCAATTACTCCGATTGGAAAAAATGTAGAAGAAACTTGGGAAGGAATAAAAAACAAGAAATGTGGAATTGACAAAATCACTTTATTTGATACTACAGAATACAAAACAAAATTAGATGCAGAGGTAAAAAACTATGACCCATTAGAATATTTTGACCCAAAGCAAGCTAAAAGGTTAGATAGGTCATCACAATTTGCTATTATCGCAGCAAGAGAAGCTGTGAAAGATGCAGGAATTACAAAGGAAAATACAGACTTTGATAGAGTAGGTATTTTTGTTGGTTCAGGTATTGGAGGGTTAAGAACTATCCAAGAACAATGCGAAACTAACTATGAAAAAGGTAATAAAAGAGTATCGCCTATGTTTATTCCTATGGCAATTGCTAATATGCCAGCTGGAAATGTTGCTATTGAATTTGGATTTAAAGGAGAATCTATTAGTGTGGTAACAGCATGTGCTACTTCTACACATTGCATTGGTGAAGCATATAAAACCATTCAATTAGGAGAAGAAGATGTAGTTGTTGCAGGTGGAACAGAGGCTGCGATTTGTGAAGTAGGAATTGCTGGATTTGAAAATATGAAAGCACTATCTAGTAGCACAGATAAAAATAGAGCGAGTATCCCATTTGATAAAGAAAGAAGCGGATTTGTTATGGGGGAAGGTGCTGGAATTGTCATTTTAGAAGAACTAGAACATGCCAAACAAAGAGGTGCTAAAATTTATGGAGAAGTAATTGGTTTTGGTTCTACTACAGATGCTTATCATATTACTTCACCTTGCCCAGATGGAGAAGGCGGAGCAAAAGCAATGATAAGAGCTATTAAAAATGCAGGAATTACTCCAGAACAAATAGACTATATCAATGCACATGGAACATCTACACACTTAAATGACCAAACAGAAACAATGGCTATTAAAGCAGCTTTAGGAGAAGCATCCAAAAAAGTAATGGTTAGTTCAACCAAAGGAAATGTTGGACATTTATTAGGTGCTGCAGGAGCAGTAGAAGCGATTTTCTGTGCAAAAGCAATTCAAGAGCAATTAGTACCACCAACTATTAACTATCAAGAAAAAGATGAAGAATGTGATTTGGATATTGTACCAAATGAGCCAAGAAAGGCAGAGTTAAATATCGTAATGTCTAACTCTTTAGGATTTGGTGGTCATAATAGTAGTATTGTTTTAAGAAAATTATAAGTTCAAATTAGTTATATTATTTCGTTTGTCCTTGCTGTCTGTTGCTTTCACATGCTAAAAGCGAATATAAGAAAGCAACAGAAGGCACTCAGCTTCACTATGTTACGCTTCGTCTTGCGTGGACTGCACTCTTGTAATATAACTAATTTGAACTAGATAAATTTTGAAAAAGATAGGAGTATAAAAATGGAGTACGAGAAAATAAAACAATTAATGGAGGATATGGGAAATTCAAAATTAACAGCAATTGATATTGACTTCCCAGATGGAACCAAAATTAGTATGAAAAAGGAAGCTACTATCAAAGTAGCTACACCAGTCGTAGAACAAGTAATTACAACAGAAAATATGCAAGCAGTAGAAGAAAAAACACAAGAAACATCAGCACAAGTTGTTAAAGGAAATATTGTAAAATCTCCAATGGTTGGAACTTTCTATTTAAAACCTTCTCCAACTTCTGAAAGCTATGTAGAAGTCGGAAAGAATGTCAAAAAAGGAGATACCCTTTGCATTATTGAAGCAATGAAATTAATGAATGAAATTGAATCAGAATTTGAAGGAAAAGTAAAGGAAATCTTAGTAAAAGACGGAGAGGCAGTAGAATATGGTAAACCTTTATTTGTAATTGAATAAATGTTGATACTTAATATGTTAGTTAGTCTGACTAGGGGTTCAAAGTATGACATATTGGTAAAAAAGTGTCGCACTTAGGGACAGATGTCGCACAAACTAACGTCCCCAAGTGCGACAAGAAAGTAGGAAAAATAATGTTAAATAAAGAACAGATAAAAGAGATTATTCCACAAAGAGAACCATTTTTAATGATAGATGAAGTAGAAGAATATATACCAGGAGAAAGAACAGTGGCATATAAAAATGTGGATAAAGATGAATGGTATTTTAAAGGACATTTTCCAGGTAACCCTATTATGCCAGGAGTGTTAATCACAGAGAGTTTGGCACAAGCAGGTGCAGTTGCCATCCTTTCCTTAGAAGAGAATAAAGGGAAAAATGCATTGTTTGGCGGAATTGATAAATTGAAATTTAAGAAAATGGTTGTGCCAGGAGATACATTGAAGTTAGAAGTGAATATCATTAAGAAAAAAGGTCCTATTGGTGTAGGAGAAGGAATTGCAACTGTTGATGGAAAGTTAGCAGCAAAAGGGGAATTTACCTTCGCAGTAGTTGAAAAAGAGGTGAAATAGGTTGAACAAAATACTAATAGCAAATCGTGGAGAAATTGCAGTTCGTATTATTAGAGCATGCAAAGAAATGAATATTAAAACAGTAGCAGTTTATTCAGAAGTAGATAAAGATGCATTGCATACAAGACTTGCAGATGAGGCAATTTGTATTGGACCTGCAAGCCCTAAACAAAGTTATTTGAATATAAAGAATATTATTGAAGCAGCAAGTATTACGAAAGCAGATAGTATTCATCCAGGCTTTGGTTTTTTATCTGAAAATTCACAATTTGCTAAAATTTGTGAAGAATCTAATATCAAATTTATTGGTCCAACTTCTAAAGTAATTGATTTGTTAGGTAACAAGTCTAATAGTAAAGAGATGATGAAAAAAGAGGGAGTACCAGTTATTCCAGGTTCTGATGGAAGTATAAAAGACTTAAAACAAGCAATTTTAATTTGCGAAAAAATTGGTTATCCTGTTTTACTAAAAGCATCTGCTGGTGGTGGAGGCAAAGGAATTAGACAAGTAAATTCCTTTGAAGAATTAGAAGCAAACTACAATATTGTTAAACAAGAAGCTAAAAATGCTTTTAATGATAGTGAGATTTACATAGAAAAGTTTATTCAAAATCCAAGACATGTGGAAATTCAAATTTTAGCAGATGAACATGGAAATGTAGTACATCTAGGAGAAAGAGATTGTACAATTCAAAGAAATCATCAAAAGGTAATTGAAGAAACTCCTTCCACTATTATAGATGACAAGCTAAGAAGTAAAATGGGAAATGCTGCTATCAAAGCAGCAAAAGCAGCTGGATATACAAGCTGTGGTACAGTAGAATTTCTAGTAGACAAAGATAAAAATTTCTATTTCATGGAAATGAATACAAGAATTCAGGTGGAACATCCAATTACAGAAATGAGAACAGGAATTGATTTAGTGAAAGAGCAAATTCGTATTGCAGCAGGGGAAGAATTGAAATTTAAGCAAAAGGAAATTGAATTTAAAGGTCATTCTATGGAATGTAGAATTAATGCAGAAAATCCAAGTAAAAACTTTATGCCATCACCAGGAAAAATTAATGAAATGAATTTACCAGGAGGAAATGGGATTAGAGTAGATACTGCAATTTATAGCGGATATACCATTCCTGCTAATTATGATTCTATGATCGCTAAAATCATTGTATTTGGAAATACTCGAAATGAAGCGATTAGCAAAATGAAAAGAGCATTAGAAGAACTTGTAATAGATGGAGTAGAAACAAATCGAGATTTCCTTTTTGATATTATTCGTAATCCAGATTTTATTAGAGGAAATTTTGATACATCCTTTATTGAAAAGAACAATATTGACAAATTCTAAAAAGCAAAGCTTTTAGAATTTGTAACAATCTCATAACTATCTTGCTAAAGCATAACTTAACTGTAACTCGCTTACGTTCGAACAGTTAAGAAATCTATGTCAATTACGCACTACATGCGTAATTTCCTAGAATATAGAAAATTTTAAAAGGGGAAAAGAAAAATAAATGATAGTAGATAAAATCAAGAAAAGAGAAACCAAAAATTTAGCTAATAAAAAGTCAAATGTAGATATTCCTATTGGAAAATGGCTAAAATGCGAAAAATGTCATGAAATTATCTATAAAGATACAGTGAGAAGTAATCTAAATATTTGTCCTAACTGTGGTCATTATTTTAGAATGCATATTGGAAAAAGAATAGAATTAGTAATTGATGAGGGGACATATAAACGTTTTGATTTGAATATAGAAACTACTAATCCTTTAGATTTAGAAGATTATCCTAAGAAATTAGCAGCTTTAAGGGAAAAAACAAATTTAGAAGAGGCTGTTGCTTGTGGAACTGGAAAAATCAAAGGCGAAGATGTAGTTATTTGTATTATGGATAGTGGCTTTTTAATGGGAAGTATGGGAGCAGTAGTTGGTGAAAAGATTACTTATAGCATAGAACAAGCAATTCAGCTTAAATTACCACTTATCATATTTGCTGTATCAGGTGGTGCTAGAATGCAAGAGGGAATTATTTCTTTAATGCAAATGGCAAAAACAACAGCAGCACTTACTAAGTTAGATGAAGCAGGACTATTATATATATCTGTTCTAACAGATCCAACTTATGGAGGGGTTACCGCTTCTTTTGCAAGCTTAGGTGACATTATTTTAGCAGAACCAGGAGCTATGATAGGTTTTGCAGGACCAAGAGTAATTGAACAAACAATAGGAGAGAGTTTGCCAGAAGGTTTCCAAACAGCAGAATTCTTGTTAGAACATGGATTTATAGACAAAATTGTAGCAAGAGAAGAGATGAAAGATACTTTATATCAGTTAATTCAATACCATAAAGGAGGAAGCACAAATGGAAAAGAATAAATCCTCTGCTTGGGAAAAGGTAGAAATTGCTAGAAATCCGAAAAGAAAGACAGCTATTGATTACATAGAAAGCATTTTTGATGAATTTATCGAGTTACATGGAGATAGAAACTTTAGAGATGATAAGGCAATTATTTGTGGATTAGCAAAATTAGGAGAACAGTCATTTACCATTATTGCAGAACAAAAAGGAAGAACTACTAAGGAAAATATGGAAAGAAACTTCGGAATGCCTAATCCTGAAAGTTATCGAAAGGCAATTAGATTTATGAAGCAAGCAGAGAAATTTCACAGACCTATCATTACTTTTGTAGATACCAAAGGTGCTTATCCAGGAATTGGTGCAGAAGAAAGAGGACAAGGAGAGGCAATTGCAAAATCTATGTTTGAAATGGCAAGATTAAAGGTTCCTGTGATTAGTGTTGTAATTGGAGAAGGTTCTTCTGGTGGTGCATTAGCAATATCAGTAGCTAACAAGATTTTTATGCTAGAAAATGCCATTTACTCTATTTTGTCTCCAGAAGGATATAGTAGTATTTTATGGAAAGATAGTAGTAGAGTAAAAGAGGCAGCAGAGAAAATGAGATTAACAGCAAAAGATTTATATGAGTTGAAAGTGATTGATACAATTATCAAAGAGCCTGTAAAAATGGAAGAGGAGGACTTTGCAAAGGTAAGTCAATCCATTCAAAAAGAAATTCAAAAGGAAATTAAGAAAATGCAAAAAATGTCAGTAGAAGAATTAGTAGAAAGGCGTTATGAGAAGTTTAGAAATATTTCAGGGTTTCAAATAGTTTGATAATATTCTAATTTTATAATAGCATAATATGATAAATTTTTTTGTTTTTCAAATGCCCGTTGCAGTCAGCAAATTCAAAGAAGTGCGTCAGAACGGTACCTCTCAAAACTGCAAAAACATATCATATTATGCTAAAATGAATAATAATGAAAGGAAGAAAGTATTATGTTATTAAAAGATAAAACAATACTAATCATGGGGATACGTAATAAATGGAGTATTGCCTATGGAATTGCAAAGTCAGCTTATGAGAACGGAGCAAAACTTATCTTTACTTATATGGGAAAAGACAATAAGGAAAAAATTGAAGAACTTATTTCAGATTTCAAAGGAAGTAAAGCTTATGTGTTAGATGGAGCATCAGAAGATGAACTAGTACAAAAAGTGTTTACACAAATCAAAGAAGAAAATGGAAAAATAGATGGCTTAGTACATGCTATTGCACATGCTAACACAGAAGATTTGCATCAAGATTTTATCTATACTAGTAAAGAAGGATATGCTCATGCTATGGATGTTAGTAGCTATTCTTTTGTTCTAGCTGCAAGAATGGCAAAAGAAGTAGATTTATTAAATGAAAATGCAAGTCTAGTAACATTAACTTATCATGGGTCTACAAAAGTGCTAGAAGGATATAATGTGATGGGAGCAGCTAAAGCAGCATTGGAAGCAAGTGTAAGATACCTAGCAGAAAACTTAGGAAAAGAAGGTAAAAGGGTAAATGCTATATCAGCAGGACCAATTAAGACTTTGTCTGCTAAAGGAATTAAAGATTTTTCTAGTATTTTAACTGTAGTAGAAGAAAAATCACCATTACATAGAAATGTAACAACAACACAGGTAGGAAATGTGGCTGCTTTCTTATTAAGTGAAATGTCAGATGCTGTAACAGGGCAAGTAATTTATGCGGATAGTGGATATAATATTATGGGTGTGTAAGTTTTGTTATAAGAAGATGTAAATAGGATATACTAAAGAAAAGGAAGAGGATAAGGAGAGAGTGAAAAGATAATGGCAAATATTATTGATTACTTAAATTGGAGAGGGGATATCCCATTTTCGCAAGTTCCCCTAAATGAGATAGATAGTCTTATTTTATCTAGAATTTCCTATTTTCCCTTTGATAATTTATTTCAAGGGGAAGAACAAATAACAATAAAGAAGGCTTATCAAAGATTTAAAAAGGAGAAGGATAAGACTGTTCTACAAATTGATGATTTAGATTTGTTTCCAACAGTAGCAGGATGTACTAGATACAAAGATTTAATTTTGCTAGATTATATTAATAAAATAGATAGTAAACAAGAAAAGCAGTTTTCGGCAATTACAATATGTTTACCTAATGATATTCTTTACGTTTCTTTTAGAGGTACTGATAATACATTAATTGGCTGGAAGGAAGATTTTAATATGAGTTTTTCTTCCCATGTGCCATCTCAAAAAGATAGTAAAGTTTATTTAGATGATATAGCTAGCAAATATGAAGGAGATATTATTGTAGGTGGACATTCAAAAGGAGGAAATTTAGCAGTATATGCTGCAACTTTTTGTAATGATGAAACTAAAAAGAGAATTAAAGTAGTGTATAATGAAGATGGACCAGGATTTGATGATGATATTATTCAAACAGAAGAATATCAAAAAATGATTCGAAAAGTGCACACATATATTCCTCAATCTTCTGTTATTGGTAGACTATTGAATCATCAAGAAACATATACAGTAGTACAAAGTATTGCAAATGGTATTATGCAGCATGACTTATATAGTTGGCAAGTAATGGGAAGTAAGTTTATTTCTCTAAAAGAAGTAACAAGTGGCAGCTTATTAGTAGATAAAACAATTAAAGATTGGGTAAAAGAGGTATCACCTAAGCAAAGGGCACAATTTGTAGAAGTGCTATTTGAAATACTAAATATTACAGAATCTACTACATTAGAAGATTTATCTAATAAGAAGATAGCTACTACTAGATTACTAGTAAAGAGATACCAGAGTATAGAAGATGATAACAAAGAACTTATTTCCAAAACAATACATGCACTGCTAGGAATTATTAAAAATAATGTGATGGGAAATATTTCACAAAAAAGCAACAATAAAACTAGAGGTTTAAAAGAAAACAGAACTACTAAAGGAGATATTATATTAAGGGGAAACTAAAAAGTAGGTTTTTACTCTTTTGACTTATTTTATAAAATGTGCTATAATGAAAGATACAAATCTGCTGTGTGCAGATAATATATTGGAGGTTATTTTATGAAAGACATCGAGAACTTAACTGAAACCCAGATTAAGGAGCGGTTAAACGGCATGGAGCAGCCTGAAAAGTTCGACATACTCCGAGCTGTTCTGGCCATTCAGGATGCGGTGAGCAGCATGGACACTAGCAAGAAAGAGGTTGTCCTTGCGCTGTGGACCCGCAACATCCTCAGCTATGATCGAATTCTTGATCTGATCAAGGGCAGCACGGGCACGACGTAACCTCAACCTGCCAATTGTACATTGGCACCCCTGCCTTGGCAGGGGCTTTTTTTATTATGTAGGAAACTATCTTTTATTTTACGAAAAACAGATAAAGTCAAAAAATGACATGATATATGAGGTGAACCAAAAATATTGGACAAAAAATTAGTATGAAATGGAGGTTCAATTAGTATGTTTAGACACCCTTTTGAATTAAAACTAGAAATTGTTAAA
>JAAWKD010000024.1 GCA_022797215.1 Clostridia bacterium | reverse complement strand
GTTATATATAATGAAAAAGTAACATTGGTAGAGAATAGTATAGTAAAACGAACGAATAAAGGAGTAAATGAAATAAATGGATATATTTGGGATAAAGTTATATTAGCCAATGGAGAAGAAGGTTATATACTTACAGAGAACTTAACAATAGCAAATCAAGAGGAATATTCAAAAGTATCTTTTGAATATAATGCTTTCGGTATATATTCTCGTGAGTATAATGTATATTTTCCAACTTTAATTTATGATATAAATATGCAAGACTATTCTTACTATATGATAGTATCAGATAATAGTTTTAAAATAAAAATTCTTTATAGTACAATGAAATTCAATATTACAGAAGAAGGCAAAAATTATCGTGTTGGCAATCTTGCATCCGTTTTAATAATTGATGTAGAAAATGATGGAAGAGTGTTAGTAAGAAAGAATATTAGGCTTAACACTTCAGCTAATGCTATATTGATAGAAAAAGGAGATTTTCAGCATAATTGTATAGCGGCAAATCAAGAGATTTATTATAATGGTAATAAAATTTTTACTCCTTATGTTGAAGTAGATGGAATACACTATAGAACAAATATTAATTGGAATGATATAACACTAACAGAAACTAATTATAATACAATAAAAAAAGGAGAAGAAGAGTTTAAGAGTGAAGATGATGTGCTATTAAAAGAGTCTTTGACAAGTGACAGACGAATACTTTTATCAACGCTTAGAATTACTAATTTGATATTTCCGCAGGGGAGTACAGCCTTAGACTATTTTTTAACTTCTGGGAATTCAGGTAAAACAGGATACCAGTATTCATATGAGGAAGATATTTATAAAACAAAACATACGATGAGAAAAATACCATTAGATATTGCTATAGAACAGAGCAGTTCAATGAAAATACAATTAGAAGAAAATATTGATACAGTTATAAAAGTTGCAGAAAAGATGAATATTCCAGAAAATACTCAAATAATTTTCTCTAATATGACTGAAGATTCAGGAAATGCTACAAGATCTGCAAATATAGATTGGTACATAACATTACATTTCTATAGAATAAAAATGAGATGTAGTGTTATCAGAAATGGTGATGATTATCAAATGAGCATGACATATGGAATAGTAGATTATTATGATTGGGAAACTGCCGAACCTTCAATTTTAGGAGATTTACTCCAAGGGGCAGAAATAAATCTAAATATAGAAAATCTGCAAACTTCTCTAAATTTAATGCACTATGCTGGTCTAGCAAGAAACTATACTAATTATGGAGAAACTATTTATAATATAACATGGAATGCAAAAGATAAAGAAAAGACAATGCAATATTCTATTAATAAGTAGAAAATATTAAAAGGGGAATGAAGATGTTGAAAGATATAAAAAATATAAGTATAGCCATTTTGATAGTAATAGTAATAATTTCTAGTATGATATTAATAGCTAAAATAATAACAGGAAATAAAAGAAAGGAAATAATTGATAGAAAAATATCGAATCAAGAAGAAAATGTAACAAAGGTATTAGATATGAAGAAACAGGAAAATAGAACTTTACTTTCAAATGAAGAAAAACAAAATGGCATGAATGAACTAAGTGAAATGATGAAAAATAAAACAGACAAATGTGTATTAATTATTAATGGAGAAGAAGTCAGCGAAAAAGAAATTGCATATGTGAATTTTCAAAAGAATAGTGAGGTTCTTCATAAAGGACAAGAGAAGAAAAACATTATAAGTGAAATAATAAAGGAATATATTATTGATCAAGATGCAAGGGACAAAGGGATATTTTTAAGTGATGAAGAGAATCGAGAAATTGAAGAAAGTGTCAAAAAGAATTTTCAAAAAAACAGTAATGAAATGAATATAATATTAGATGCAACTCACATGAAATATGAAGACTTTGTGAAGTTCTACACATCTAGGATGAAAAGACTAGAAGTGCAAACGAAATGGTCTCTCTATATAACAGATGCTATTAAAAATGGAGAATTGAATACAGAAAATAACGAATTTAATGAGAAATGCCAAAAGTGTAAAAAATATGCAGAGGATAAAGAAATGGTTTCTCAAGCAGTGAAATTACTATTTGAACTTATAGAAGAGTATAAAGAATTATTGAAACAAAAAGCAGAAATAGAGTATATGAATTAAGTTAGAAGAGGAGGAAAACCTATTTTAGGAAATCCTCTTCTTTTTTAGGGATTACAATGTGATAATAAGCACGATGATTATCATTTGGAATAGATGGGGAATAATATACTAAATATAACGAACAAGTTGTATCATAAGAACCTCTTGGCTCACAGTAGAACTTAATATCAGTAGCGTCATCTGGAATCTTATTTGGCAAATAAGAAAATTCTTCATCTGAAAAGCAATGCTTCCTCACTAGTTCATATCTATCAGGATTAGTATAGGAAAGGCCAAAATAAACATCAAGAATGTAGTCAAAAGAAAAATATAATTGTAAAATTAAAACAACGAAAAATAGCAACCTAAGATGCCAAAAGTGTGTAATTTTTCCTAAATAGCCATTAAGAAAAGCTAATATTAAAAATAGTATAGTAGGTATATATAATAAAAATAGAAATTCATATAGCCTATTAATAATTAATAAATAATATAATATTTTACATATTATTATGACAATAAAAGATAATATACTAATGAAAAGAAAAGTATAATTAATTGATAGTTTTTCTACGTGTCTAGCTGTAATAAAGTAATAAATTAACGATATTATTAAAGGAATTAAAGACTTTAATATGTTTCCTATAGCAACAGAATATGTATAGCAATAATAGGAATGAATTGCCAAGATTATGTCGAAACCTAATAAAAGTAAAATAAGGATAATTAAAAGTGCTTTTTGTAATTTTCCCATAACTTTTTTATCTTCGTATAATGAATATATAGAAAAACATTATACATATCCTTTCTTAAGAATTTTATATTTTTTGTTATAATGTTTGTATAGATTCTATAGATAAGTATTTTCAATTTTGAAAGAAATTTTGATAATATAAAAGTAGAATTAGGAACGAGTGGACACTATAACAACAATATTGTTGAATTTTTTGTAAACTGATACTAAAAAATTATATCATATTTATAAATTAAAGTCACTAGTTAGACATAGATTTCATTCATATATTACTTAATTTCTGTGCTATTCAACCTTGTCAACCAACACAAAATATGCTAAAATACCTTTATGCAAGGTTTGAAAAAATAGTAAAAACAAATGAGGAGATGGAACATGAAAAAAGTATCTACTTGGATGTACACATTGGTACAACCAATAGCCTCTTTTTTATTAAAAATAGTATATCAACCTAAAATTATCAACAAACAAGTTATTCCAAAGGAAGGAAGATTCATTTTAGCAGGAAATCACAAAATGTTATTTGATCCAGTTTTAGTTAGTTGTGGGACAAGAAGAAAGATTCACTTTTTAGCGAAAGATGTTTTCTTTACTGGAATTCGTGGATTTTTTATGAAACATGCAGGGACATTACCTGTACATAGTGGAAAAATACATAAAGACTCCTTTAAGTTTGCTATTGATATTTTAAATCAAAATAAGATAGTGGGAATTTTCCCAGAGGGAACTAGAAATTATACTCAAAAGCTGCTACTTCCTTTCAAAAGAGGAGCGGTAACATTAGCACAAGAAACCAATAGCAAAATCATTCCCTTTGCAATTCATGGAAAATATTTGCCATTTCATGGATTAAGAATTGAATTTGGGGATCCCATAAATATAGGTGAAATGGACTTAAAACAAGCTAATCAATTATTAGAAGATGAAGTAAGAAAATTATTAATAAAAGCACAAAGAGAAAAAACAGGAGAAGGAAAGAATGAGAATAAGATATAAACCATGGGCGAGAAAGGAACTAGAAGAAAGTAAGTTCTATAGAGAAGTGGCAGAAACATTAAAAGGAAAGTGGAGACAAGAATTTGCAAGACCAGAACAATCATTATATGTAGAATTAGGTTGTGGAAAAGGTGGATTTATTTCACAAATAGCTTGTAAACATCCAGAAAATAATTATATAGGTATTGATTTAGTAGATCCAATGCTAGGTCTAGCAAAAAGAAAAGTTGAGGAAATTTATCAAGAACAAAATAGACAAATTGATAACGTACTCCTTACGAGATTTGACATTGAACGAATTTTAATGATACTTAGTGAGCAAGATAGTGTGGATAGAATTTACATTAACTTTTGTAATCCTTGGCCAAGGGGAAAACACCATAAAAAAAGGTTAACACATACAAGACAGTTAGAAAAATATAGACAAATTTTGAAAGAAGATGGAACGATTTATTTTAAGACGGATGATGATAACTTATTTGAAGAAAGTATTGGATATTTTGAACAAACTGGATTTAAAATAGAAAAAGTTACTAGAAACCTACATCAAGAACCTGAATTTTGGGAGAATATAGAAACAGAACATGAGAAAATGTTCTCAGAGCAAGGGATTAAAATAAAGGCTCTAATTGCCCGAAATAGTTAGAAATTGTTCACACTTAGGACATAAAAAAACGATAAAATAGTAATCAATAATTACTAGGAAAGGGCGAAAAAGCTATGAACAATATTACTGTTTTAGTAGTAGATGATGAGTCAAGAATGAGAAAATTAATTAAGGATTTCTTAGCACAAAAAGGCTATAGTATTTTAGAAGCAGGAGATGGAGAAGAAGCACTTAAAATATTTGAAGAAAATCAAAATCAAATTCATTTAATATTGTTAGATGTTATGATGCCAAAATTAGATGGATGGTCTGTACTTCGTCAAATTAGGCAAACTTCTAAAGTTCCTATTATGATGCTTACTGCCAGAGGAGAAGAACAAGACGAACTTTTTGGCTTCGAATTAGGAGTAGATGAATACATATCCAAGCCATTTAGCCCTAAAATTTTAGTAGCAAGAGTAGAAGCAATTTTAAAAAGAACTATGGGAGATAAAACAGAAGTCAAAGATTTTGGAGGAATTACCATAGATCCAGAAGGAAGAACTGTTAAGGTAGAAGATAAACAAATTGAAATGAGCTTAAGAGAGTATGAGCTATTAAAATATTTAATTGATAATCAAGGAATTGCTTTATCAAGGGATAAAATTTTGAACAATGTTTGGAATTATGATTATTATGGAGATTCCAGAACAATAGATAGTCATATTAAGAAAATCCGTCATAAGTTGGGGAAAAAAGGAAAATATATTGAAACAATGCGTGGAGTAGGATATAAGTTTGAGGTAAAATAAAAATGGAAAAGCTAAAAGAGAAGTTTAAATCAGTTCGATTTCGATTATTCGCAGTACTATGTGCTGTGATTATCTTTTTAGTGCTTTGCTTAATACTTATTAATAGTATTGTGCTAGAAAATTTCTATGTTTATTCTAAGACAAATACTGTCAAAAAATTATACCAAAAAATTAATGACCATTATACCTCACCTAATTTGAATACAAATTTAGAAAATGAACTTCGTAGAAGCGCTTTTATTAATAATTTTGACATTTTGATCAAAACAGATACTGATTTAATCTTATTTACAACAGATAGAGATTTCTTATCTACTTTAAATCGTATTCAAAGTAGCAACCAGTTAAAAGAACAAGAGCAAAGTTCTATATTATACAAAGATGAAAAAATGCAAATTTGTAGAGTAGAAGATAAAACCTCGAACTTAACATATATTTTATTAACTGGGAATTTAGTAAATGGCTATAGTCTATTTATTAGAATTCCAGTTGCACCAATTGAAGAAAGCGTTAAAATTTCAAATAATGTTTTAATGTTGATTGGACTTTTAACTATTATGATAGCAGCTCTAGCAGTTTCTATTATTTCACGTAAATTTACAGAACCAATTTTAGAATTAAACGATATTACCACTAAAATGGCAAAACTAGACTTTTCAGCGAAATATCGTATCAAAGATTCTAGAGATGAAATTAATGAGTTAGGACAGAACATTAATACTATGTCTGATAAATTGGAAAGAACGATTAAGCAGCTAAGAGATAACAATAAAGAGCTTGAAAAAGACATTGAAGAAAAATCTAAAATTGATGAAATGCGTAAACAGTTTATTTCAGATGTATCTCATGAACTGAAAACACCAATTGCTTTAATTCAGGGATATGCAGAAGGATTAGTGGAAAATGTCAATAGTGATGAGGAATCTAGAAGGTTTTATGCAGAAGTGATTTTAGACGAGTCTAATAAAATGGATAATTTAGTAAAACAATTGTTAGAACTTATGAAATTAGAATATGGCAAAAGGGAATTTCATGACAAAGAATTTGATTTAGTAGAACTAATTCAAGGAGTTGTCCAAAACTGCCACGTTATGTTAGAAGAAAAAGGGATAGAAGTTATATTTGAGAATAAAGAGTCTATTTGTGCATATGCAGATGACTTTTATATAGAGCAAATTGTTACGAACTATTTTACCAATGCCATAAAACATACAGAAGAAAAGAATGGCATAAAACAAATAAAAGTTAGTATTGAATTACAAGAAGAAAAGGCAAGAGTGTATGTTTTTAATACAGGCAATCAAATTGCAGAGGAAGAATTAGATAGAATTTGGGGCAGATTTTATAAAGTAGATAGTTCAAGAAATAGAGAAGATGGAGGAAGCGGAATAGGATTGTCACTGGTAAAGGCAATTCAGAATAATTATAAAAAGGCCTATGGAGTAGAGAATAAGCCTAATGGAGTAGAATTTTATTTTGATATTAAGTTAGCCGTTCAAGCAAAGAAAGTTACAGATAACTTATGTAATTGAGATAGAAGCCTTAGTAAAATTGGTCGCATTTTGTCAAGTAATGTCGACCGATTTTTCTTTACAAACTTATAAGAGCGTAGTAGAATAAGGTCAATTTAAAATTGCAATTTTATATATTTTTATTCACAGAAAGGCAGGTATAAGACATGTAATGAGTTATACAAAAAGGAACTTAGATACCTTAAGTTTCTTGCTTACCATTTTCATTTTTGTCATTTTTTATTTCGGTTATTTCAATATTTTTTTTATAGCTTTTTCAAATAATAACTTAAATTCTAAAGTTATCTATTCTAAAAAAATTCCAATTGAAAATCAAACGCAAAGACAAATTATACAAGCTAATTTATCCAATCAGTGGAGAATCCAAATTCCTAAAATAGGCTTAAATGCCCATATTGAAGAAGGTACTACCTCTGAAGTTTTATTAAGAGCAGTAGGTCATTTTGGAGAATCTAATCAATGGGATGGAAATGTATGTTTAGCAGGTCACAATAGAGGGTATCAATGTAATTTTTTTCAAAAGATTAAAGAATTAAAATTAGGAGATGAAATTATTTATTATACTAAAAAAGGTAAAAGAATTTATCAGGTGCAAATGAATCAAGTAATTTCAGAAACCGATTGGAGTTATCTAGAAACAACAAAGGATAATAGGATAACCTTAATTACTTGTGAGGAAAATCGAGGAGAATACAGAAGATGTGTACAAGCTATGCTAGTATCAGAAACTAATGATGTATTTTAGAAAATAAAACAAAGAAAGGAGTACATGATGTATGAAGTTATAAAATACATTATGCAAGAGAACAATGAAAAAAATAATCAGTGTATTGATACTAATGATAATATTTATTTCCGTATTTCAAAATATGGTATTAGGAGTAACAGAGCTAAAATATGCAGACTTGGTAAAGGGGGAGTCCTTTGAGACAGATGTGCAATTTTATGAGAATGATATTTGGTATACAATAGAAGCAAATTACGTTTGTTATGCTAGTGACAAAGGAGAGTATCCTGCTTATTGTGTTAGTCATCGGAAAAGATGGTGTAGAGGAGGCTGGAAATTATCGAGTAGATATTGATAAATTACTACAAAATGTTAAAAATAATGATATTGATTATATACAAATATGGAGAACTATTGTAAATGGGTATCCATATAAAACACCAAAAGAAATGGGAGTTAATTCAAAAGAAGAGGCCTATTTTGTCACTAAGCAAGCCGTTTACTGTGTAATGTTAAATAGAAGTATGGAGTTATATCGAGGAATATCTACAAAAGGAAATAGACTTGTAAAAGCAATAGAAAAATTAAAAGAGATAGGGCTATATGGTACACAAATACCACAAGAAGCGGGACTAAATGTATCTAAAAAAGGAGGTTTAGTAGAAGAAAAAGAACATTATTCGCAAACCTATATGGTGACTGCTAATGTCGATATTGGAAATTATGAAGTCGCTATTCTAAATGGAAATAAAAATGGAATTTATATTGCTAATCAAACAGGTAAACTACAAAATTCTTTTTTAGCAGGAGAAACCTTTAAAGTAATGATACCAAAAACACAAGCTAATAAAGCTCTACAGCTGGATATAACAGTAAAAGCAAAGTGTAAGACATATCCTATTTTTTATGGTGAGACTACTATAAAAGGAACACAGGATTATGCAATTACTTATAGTGCTTATGATGTTTTTTCTAAAAATATAAAACTAGATGTAGATTTCAATACAGGAAAAATACAAATTAAAAAAATTAGTGAAGAAACAAGCCAACCAATTGAAAATGTAACATTTGAATTATTAGACCTAAATGATAAGCAACTAGGAAAAGCAACAACAGATAAAGAAGGAATTGCCAATTTTGAAGGATTATATCCAGGAAATTACAAGATAAGAGAAGTTACAACAGGAGAACAGTTTATTTTAAATACAGAAAGCTTAGAAATTATGGTAGAATGGAATAAAACGACAATTAAAACCATTACAAATAGCTACAAGAAAGGAAACCTAAAGGTAATAAAAATAGATTCAGAAACTCAAAAGCCTATAGAAGGAGTAAGTTTTGATTTGTTAGATATAGACGGCAATATGGTTCGAACTGGAAGGACAAATGAAATGGGCGAAATATTTTTTGAAGATTTAATGATAGGAAAATATCAATTAAAAGAAAAAGAGACGAATAAAGATTATGTATTAAAGATAGAAGCAATAGATGTAGAAATTGAGTATAATCAAACTAAGGTACAAGAAATAAAAAATGAAAAGAAAAAAGGAAGTCTAAAGATACATAAAATAGATAAAAGCAATCATGAAATAGGATTAAGTGATGTTACTTTTGAGCTATATAGCAAAGACCTAGAAAGAGTAGTTGGAACTTATACAACAGACGAAAAAGGAAAGATAAGTATAGAAAATTTGAGAATAGGAGAATATGAAATAAGAGAAATAAAAACAAAAGAAGGATATAAAATTGGTGAAAATGTGAATATTTCTATTCAAGCGGAAGAAACTACAAATATAACAATTGAAAATGAAAAAACACCAATACCACCAAAAAAAGAAGAAAAAAAGCTACCTAAAACAGGATTTTAGAAATCCATAAGTATGGGATAAAAAGTAGCGATCTTAAAAAATGCTAGACTTGTTGGAAAGTATTGACTTTACGGTGGTTTGTGGAATATAATAATAGCGATAAAAAAGATAAGAAAAAACATAGGATAAGAAAGGAAGATTTATGTTTTCACAAATTGCATTTTTGGTCATTTTAATTTTATTAAATGCTTATTTTGCAGCAACTGAAATTGCCTTTATTTCTTTAAATGATGCTAAAATTGAAAAAAAAGCAAAAGAAGGAAATAAAAGAGCAAAACAAATTCAAAGAATGTTAAAAAATCCAAGTAAGTTCTTAGCAACTATACAAATTGGAATTACTCTAGCAGGTTTTTTATCAAGTGCTTTTGCCTCTGATGCTTTTGCAGATAAATTAGCTCCAGTCTTAAATAGTGCTATGCCATTTTTAAGTATTGGTGTTTGGAGAAATATTTCAATTATCATCATTACAATGATTCTATCATTCTTTACATTAGTATTTGGAGAACTTGTTCCAAAAAGATTAGCTATGAAATATTATGAGAAAATTTCTTATGCAACGATTGGTGTAATAAAAGCAATATCTATTGTAACAGCACCTTTTGTCAAACTTTTAACTTGGTCTACTAATTTAATCTCTAAATTGTTTGGTGTAGGAGAGCAAGAAGAGGAGATTGTAACAGAAGAAGAAATTAAAATGATGATTGATCAAGGAGAAGAAAAAGGGGTTATTGAAGAAACAGAAAAAGAAATTATCAATAATGTTTTTGCTTTAAATGATATTGTAGCCTCCGAAATTATGATGCATCGTACAGACATGTTCGCCATTGAAATAAACGAAAATATATATGAACTTTTAAGTGAAATTGATGATTATAAATATAGCAGGATTCCTGTATATGAGGAAAGTATTGATAATATCAAAGGAATTTTATATTTAAAAGATATATTAAAATTAGTTAGTACAAGGCAAGAATTTAAGATAGCAGATATTTTAAAAGAAGCATATTTTGTGCCAGAATCAAAACCAATTGATGAGATTTTCAAAGAATTACAAACTAGTAAAATGCAAATGGCAATTGTAGTAGACGAATATGGTGGAACCGCTGGACTATTGACTATGGAAGATATTTTAGAGGAGTTAGTAGGAAATATTTTTGATGAATATGATGAAGAAGAATTTGAATATAAGATGCTTGATGAAAATACCTACTTGATGGAAGGTAGCATTTCTCTTTATGAAGTAAAGAAGATTTTAGAAATCGATTTGCCAGAAGGAGATTATGAGACATTATCAGGCTATTTGATAGAACAACTAGGAAGACTACCAGAGGAGCAAGAACATCCTATTATTGAAGATGACAAATTAACCTATAAAATAGAACATATTGAAGATAGACGTATTAAATGGGTAAAAGTATGTAAAAACCAACCAGAGATAACCAAAAAGGAAGAAGAGAAGGAATAAAATAGAAAGGTTTAGGTGGCTAAATGAAGGGAAAAGTAAAATGGATTGTGATAGGCATTATAATAGTGATTATTGCAATAGTAGCAGTTTATACGGTAAATGAGATGAAATATGCTTATCAAATTGAAGAAGTAAAAGAAATCAATTATGCAACTTTAGTACAAGAAGGAAAATATGGAGTAATTGATAAAACAGGAAAGATTATAATTGAACCAACATATAATGGAATTCAGATTCCTAATCCATCTAAACCTGTATTTGTTTGCATTGGAGAATATGATAAAGAGGCAAAGGAGTATGACACAAAGGCTTTTAATGATAGAGGAGAGCAACTATTTAGTGAATATGATAAAATTGAAACTATTCCAGTAGAAACAAATATTGAAACAACGCCTTATGAAAAAAGTACTTTGGTTTATCGTAAAGATGGGAAATATGGGTTAATTGATCTAGAAGGAAAGCAAATTACAGAGCCAATTTATGAAGAAATTACAAATTTACATTATAAAGAAGGTACTTTTGTTGTTAAATATGAAGGAAAGTTAGGAGTTATTAACCTAAAGGGAAAAGAGCTTATTAAGCCAGAATATGAAACAATTACATCTGATAATTATTATAATGAGAAATCTAAGAATAAAACAACAGGATTTATTGTTAGCCAAAAAACAGATAATGGTTATCGTTATGGATATATGAACTATCGTGGAAAAATGATTTTAGAACCTGAATATACAGAGCTAGAGCGAGTAACTGGAATTGCAAACGAGAAAGAATTATATTTTATTGCATTTAAAAATGGACAAGCAGGGTTATTAAAAAATAGAAAGGTAATTTTAAATTATGAATATGAAGATATTCAATATAGTTCTTTAAACGATGTGTTTGTTGTACAAAGAAATTCTAAACAAGGTGTGGTTTCTAAAAAAGGGGAAACAATTGTTAATACAGAGTATGATAATATTACATTTGGAGGATTGTACATAGATGCTAAAAAAGGAGAAAATATATACTTATTTGATTTAAAAGGCGCATCCATAGAAAATAAAGAAATTATTAGTAAAACAGTAACAGGAAATAGTAATTATTTTATTACAGTTGACCAAGATGATATTTATAAAGTAGTAGATGCAGAAGGAAAAGTTGTAATTGATAATGATTATAGTTATATAGAATATCTACCAGGAGATTACTTTATTGTAGCGAAGGACGGGAAGAATGGAGTAATTGATATTTCAGGCAAATCAGTAGTGGATTTAGCTTATACTAGTATTTTCCGTTTAAATGATACTGAGATTTTGCAAGCAGAAAAAATAGAAACAAAAACAATCGATTTATATAGTAGCAATATGCATAAAATTGCTAGTCAAGAGAATGCCACTATTACAACAGGAAAAGATTATATTTTATTAGCATCAGAAAAAGACTTTGCTTATTATGATTTTTCAGGAAATAAATTAGAAGCAAAAGATATTTTCCCAAACAATCAATTATTTGCAAAAAAGATAAATGATAAATGGGGATTTGTTGATAAAAGTGGCAATGTGGTTGTTCAAAATGAATATGAAATGGTAACAGAATTTAATGAATATGGATTTGCAGGAATTAAGGTAGATGGAAAATGGGGCGTTATAGAGCAAGCAGAGCATAAAATAATTCAAGAACCAATATATGAGTTAGAATGGACCCAACCTAATTTTATTGGAAAATACTATCGTATACGTAACTGGCATGGAGATGCAAGATATAGTGATGATGTTACTTCTGAATAAGAGTGGTTCTAAAAAATATACTTGAATAGTACTTATTTTCTTGTTTTTCAAATGCCCGAGGTAGTTAGCATATGTAAAGAGACAAGTCAACTCAGTACCTTTCAAAACTGCGAAAACAAGTATTAGTCAAGCTTTAAAATTATTATTTAAAAGGAGAGAAAAATGGAGCTAAGTGAAGAAGTAATTGAGTTAGGAAAAAAAGCAGAAATACAAGTACAAAAAGAATTTAAACAAATAGACGAACTATGTGAGTTCCATAGTCTTCAGATATTAAAAGCCTTTCAAAAATATCATATTTCAGATATACATTTTAATAGCACTACAGGATATGGATATTCAGATGTAGGAAGAGATACTATTGAGCAAGTTTTTGCAGAGGTATTACATGCAGAAGATAGTTTGGTAAGGAGTCAGTTTATTTCTGGAACTCATGCTCTAACAGTAGCGTTATTTGCTTTTTTGCGTCCAAATGATACTATGATTAGCATTTGTGGAAAACCATATGATACTTTAGATGAAGTGATTGGAATTGTTCCAAATTCAAGTTCACTTCAGGCTTATGGTGTAAAATATGAGCAGATTGATTTAGTAGATAATGACTTTAATTATGATGCAATTCGAAATCGAATGAGTCAAAAAAATGTTAAACTAATTGAAATTCAACGTTCACGTGGATATAGTTTAAGAGATGCCATTTCATTGAAAAAAATGGAAAAGGTAATAAAGACAATTCGTGAGGTAAATGATGAAGTTATTATTATGGTAGATAACTGCTATGGAGAGTTTGTGGATAAAATAGAGCCAACTCAAATTGGTGCAGATGTTATAGTAGGGTCTTTGATTAAAAACCTAGGAGGAGGAATTGCTCCAAATGGAGCATATATTGCAGGAAGGAAAGAACTAGTGGCGTTAGCAGCAGAGAGACTAACTGCTCCAGGGCTAGGAAAAGAGGTAGGACCTACCTTAGGAATTAATAAACAAATTTTACAAGGGCTTTTCTTTGCACCAAGTGTTGTAGCAAGTAGTCTAAAAACAGCAGTTTTTGCAAGTAAATTATTAGAAGATTTAGGATATAAGCCACAACCAAGATACTGTGAAAAAAGGTCAGATATTGTACAAACTATTGAATTTGGAAATCCTGATAAGCTAATTGCTTATTGCCAAGGAATTCAAATGGGATCTCCAATTGATAGTGATGCTGTTCCAGAACCTTGGGATATGCCAGGGTATACGGATAAAGTAATTATGGCAGCAGGAGCTTTTACACAAGGTTCTTCTATTGAACTTTCTTGTGATGCGCCTATTCGTGAGCCCTATGTGGCGTTTATGCAAGGTGGGCTAACATATCCTTATGGAAAATTAGGAGTATTACATGCTGTCCAAAATATATTGTAAATTTTAGGGCTATTAAAACATTGGTGGATATCATAAATGATGCAATGTACATAGTGTTAAATAGAATAAAAAGGAATGAAGACATGAAAACAATTATAATTGGAGGAGGACCAGCTGGAATGCTAGCAGCGTATAGTGCTAGTAAAAATGGAGACAAGGTTACTATTTTAGAAAAAATGAATTCACTAGGAAAAAAGTTATTGATTACTGGTAAAGGAAGATGCAATATTACCAGTTCTCTTCCTATGGAGGAGTTTATTTCTAATGTGCCAGGAAATGGAAGATTTTTGTATAGTTGTTTTCAACGATTCACTAATCAAGATATAATTGAAATTTTAAAACAAGAAGGACTAGAAGTAAAAGAAGAAAGAGGACATCGCGTTTTTCCTATAACTGACCAAGCAAAAGATGTCTTAGAAGCACTTGTTAGAAAACTAAAAAAGCAAGAAGTCCAGTTTGGAATGAATAGAAAAGTAGAAAAAATTTTAGTAGAAGAAGGCAAGGCAGTTGGTGTGCAATGCCTTTTTCATGAAAAAAGAGAAACTTATTTAGCAGATAAAATTATTTTAGCTACTGGTGGAAAAAGTTATCCTATAACAGGTTCTACAGGAGATGGATATGAATTAGCAAAGCAATTAGGGCATACCATTACAAAACTTACACCTTCCCTTATTCCATTAACTGTTAATTCTATTTCCTTAACATTGTGTAAGCAAATGCAAGGACTTAGTTTAAGAAATATAGCAATACAAATAAAAGATGTTGAGAAAAATAAAATAATTTATGAAGATTTTGGAGAAATGTTATTTACTCATTGGGGAGTTTCTGGACCTGTTATCCTAAGTGGTTCTGCACATTTACTTCGTTATTCAAAAATACAGGAGTTACTAGAAAAGGACAAAGTAAAGCTCTTAATTGATCTGAAACCAGCTTTATCAGAAGAAAAGTTAGAAGAACGTATTTTAAGAGATTTTGAAAAAGAAAAAAATAGAGAATTTAGAAATAGCTTAAATGAGTTACTACCCAATAAAATGATTGAACCTATAATTGAGACTTCAAATATTGATAGAAATAAAAAGGTGAATTCTATCACAAAAGAAGAGAGAAAAAGGCTAGTAAGGTTGTTAAAACATTTTGAAATTACTTTAAGAGGTTTTAGGCCAATTGAAGAGGCAATTGTTACTTCAGGTGGTATTGCGACACATGAAATTAATCCTAAAACAATGGAATCTAAACTAATACAGAATTTATATTTTGCAGGAGAGATAATTGATGTAGATGCTTATACAGGTGGCTTTAACTTGCAAATTGCTTATTCGACTGGATTTGTAGCAGGAGGGTATCAAAATGAAAACAATTAATCAAGAGGTATCAACTGAAATAGTAGAGAAAAAGTCCAAATTTATTTGTCATCTTTTTTATGTAGAAAATACACAAGAGGCAGAACAAAAGATAGAAGAAGTTCGTAAAAAGTATTATGATGCAAGACATCATTGTTTTGCCTATAGAATTATAGGGGAGAAACAAATAATAGAAAGAGCAAGTGATGATGGAGAACCGAGCGGAACTGCAGGAGCGCCTATGTTACAGTTACTTTCTAAGAATGAGTTAGTGAATGTAGTAGCGGTAGTTACAAGATATTTTGGAGGTATATTATTAGGAACAGGAGGCTTGGTAAGAGCTTACTCACAGGCAACAACGGAAGGAATACAAAGAGCAGACTGGAGTAGCTTGGAATTAGGAGAGGTTATCAAATTACCAGTCTCTTATCAAAATTTAGCTTATCTACAATATTATTGTAAAAAAAATGGTATTTCTATTGTAGAAACAAATTTTGACGAAGAACCTTATATTATTCTAGAAATAACAATGTATGAAAAAGGCAAATTCTTATACGAAATGGAAGAAAAACAGTTTTCTATACAAAAAATGGAAATTTTACAAGAGAAGTATATTCAAAAGAAAATACAAGAAAATGCATAAAAAACAACACTCTTACAATAAAATGGAAAATATTTCCAAAAGTACTTGCAAATTGAAATAAGGCATAATATAATTTCAAAAGTAAAAGTGAGGTTTTTGATTTCCAGAAAATTACATTTTTGAAAACCTTTCTTACAAATTTTTTGAAAAATAGGGGGAAAAAACTGTGAGTGAAAAAATTACAATATTAGTAGCTGATGATAATAATGATTTTACAGCAACATTGTCAAAATATTTAGAGCAAGAAGAAGAAATGGAGATTATAGGAATTGCTAGAGATGGAAATGAGGCATATGATATGGCAGTTGAATTGCAACCAGATATTTTATTATTGGATATTATCATGCCACATTTAGATGGGCTAGGAGTCCTAGAAAAATTAGCAGATACAGATATGGAAAAAAGACCATTAGCGATTATCTTATCAGCAGTAGGACAAGATAAAATTACACAAAAGGCAATAGCATTAGGAGCACAATACTATATTGTAAAACCATTTGATATTAATGTATTAGTGAAAAGGATGAAAGAACTTAAAAATTATCAACCAGCACAATTTAAAAATTTCATCACTCGTGAAATTAAAAATCAATATATTGATATAGCTCCTGAGAGAAAGAAGGATCAGGAAAATTTAGAAGCATTAGTTACTAATGTTATTCATGAGGTAGGAGTACCAGCCCATATAAAGGGATATCAGTATCTAAGAGAAGCAATTATGATGGTAATAAGAGATACAGAGGTTATTAATCAAATTACTAAACAGCTATATCCAGACATAGCAGGAAAATATCGTACAACACCAAGTAGAGTAGAACGTGCTATTCGCCATGCAATAGAGGTAGCATGGGGAAGAGGACAAGCAGATACAGTAGAAAATATCTTTGGATATACAGTTTCAGCAAACCGCGGAAAGCCTACTAACAGTGAATTTATTGCGATGATTGCTGATAAATTACGCTTAGAGCTTAAGAGTGCATAGAGAATAACTAGATAATAGCTAGAGACATTGCAAATATTGAAAAATTGTTAAATGCGAGCAAGTATTATTAAGGCTATAAACTATATAAAAATAGTCATACATAAAGCGAAAAATCAGCAACTAAGGCAGTAAATGAAAATTATATAAGACAATAAACTTCCAAGATTTATTGGTTAATACTTTTAAAATGTTAATCAGTAAAAATTGGAAGTTTAATTTTGCTAGATAGCAAAATAGTGCATTTTTTTAAAATCATAGATTTATAATACATTTGGATTTTACGTTAAACGCCTTATGTGGATATTTGACCCTAAAATACAAAAAAATGTTCTCAAATACTGGACAAATAAGTAAAAATATACCATACTAATTAGCATAGGAAATGAGAATAAGCAGATGTGGTTTGCCCCCAACAAGGGGGTGAGGCTTATGATAGATACTGGATATTTATTAGCAATGATATACATATTATTTTATGCTTTAATAGGAATAACTATCATAGCTCTTTCTTCGATAATAGCACTTGTAGTATTACTTCATAAGAGCAAATAAACTAAAAAAACAGACACATCTGTAACTCGCCAAAGTTTGATGTGTCAAAACACGATTTCTGAGGTGAACCACGTTTGTGGTTTCTCCATTTCCTATACTTATTATACACAGATTATTGTAAAAAGTCAAATGATTTTTAGTTTTTCATTGCATAAGCTTTTTGTGGGAACACCACTTTTGATATTAACCATACATGCTAGTTAGGATAAGAAAGAATAAAAGTATAATAAAAGCTTTACTTTTATTCTTTTCTTGTGTAAAATGAGGATAAAGAATGGGAAAGATAAAAGAGAAAGGGGGAAGTTTATGAAGAAAAAAATAGTATCTATGATGGTATTAATTACAATAGCATTTATAATAGGAATGGCGGACTGTGTAGGTGCGACAAACACTAATATTGATAATACGAATATGATGATAGAAAATGAAATAGTCAATACAACAGGAATAGAAAACAATACACAATGGCCAGGAATTAATGAGTCAACTAATCATTTTATCAATGATATTAATGATCAATTACAAAATATGACATATACTCCAAAGAAAGATAATCGAAGAGCTGTTACAGTTACAATTATTATCATTATCACAGTTGCAATTATCGCAGCATTAGTAGGTTGGTATTATATGACAAATCAATAAAAATAGGTGGTGCTTGTAACTAATCAAGTGCCCTTTTACTAAAAAGAGAACAATTGATGTTATAGTGGGAGAAAAGATGGAAGAATTTGATTTGGAACAAGCAAATAATCGAGAATATGTTTTAAATATGGTAAAAAGAGATGGGAAATTATTAGATTTTGCATCTAAAGAATTACAAGACGATAAGGAAATTGCAACTATAGCAGTAGAGCAGAATCCAATTGCATTAGAATTTGTTAGCCCCAGGCTAAAAGATGATAGAGAGGTTGTATATAATTCTGTATCAAGAATTGGATGGACAGCTTGTTATGCTAGTGAAAAGTTACGAGGAGATAAGGAATTAATATTAGCAGGAGTAAAAGTAGAAGGACAAGTTTTATACTATTCTTCAAAAGAGCTAAGAGATGATAAAGATGTGGTTCTACAAGCAGTAGCAAATAAAGGGCTTATTTTGAAGTATGCTAGTAGACGTTTGAGAAATGATAAAGATGTAATATTAGCAGCGATTAAACAGGACAAAAGAGCAAAAGAATATATTGATTCAGAAGAACTAAAACAAGATGCAGATATACAGGCGATATTGAATCCACCACAGGAGTAAAAATGGAAGAGATAAGAGAAAAATTATTGGAGTTACAAGATAAAAAGTATCAGAAATTTCACAGTAAATTATGTCCTAATGTAGAAGATATTATAGGAGTCCGTGTTCCAGAATTAAGGAAAATAGCAAAACAAATTGCGAAAGAAAATCCACAGGAATATCTAGAAAAAGCACCAAAAGAATATTATGAAGAAAGAATGCTACAGGGATTTGTAATTGGATATATGAAAGCTAGTTTGGGAGAAAGGTTAACATATTTAGACGAATTTGTACCAATTATTGACAATTGGGCAGTTTGTGATTGTTGTACATCAACCTATAAATTTACAAAAAAGTATTTAAAAGAAATGTGGAGCTATATACAAAAATATCTTTCCTCCAATCGAGAATTTGAGTTGCGTTTTGGTATTATTATGCTAATGGATTACTATTTAACAGAAGAATATATCGACCAAGTTTTAGAAATTTATGATAACATTCAAAATGAAGGCTATTATGTTAAAATGGGAGTAGCCTGGGCAATATCCATGGCATATATGAAATTTCCAGAAAAAACGATGGAACTATTAAACAATAACCATTTAGATGATTTTACATATAATAAGGCCCTACAAAAAATGATAGAATCTTATCAGATTGATAAAGAAACCAAACAAAAATTAAAAGGAATGAAAAGAAGGTGAATTAAGGAATGCCATCGTGGGCAATTCATTTAAGAGTAGCAGAAGAATTAGCGAAAAATATGCAAGTAGAAGAATGCCAACGTTTTTTATTAGGAAATCTTTTACCAGATGTCAACGTAGGCTATCTCATAAATCCTGTATCTAAAAAAATACCATATAGTGTAACTCATTATGGAAAAATAGAAACTTATGATGGAAAAACAAGAGAATTTCCAGATTATAAAGGTTTTAGACAAAGGTATGAGAAAAAAATGAATGATCCAATTATGTTAGGCTATTTAGCACATTTAGCAACAGACTTTTATTGGAATTTTCAGACGTATATTCAAAAAGGAATTTATAAAAATGGCAAAATGATAGGCTTAGAGGGAAGAAAAAGCGTCATTTGGGGAGAAAGTGAATTGCTGCGCCAGACAAAAGTTGATAATTTTAATAGTCTTTCTTACCATTTATATCATAATCATTTAATAACAATACCAAGCTTTAAAGAAGAATTAATTACAGATACCAAGAAAGTAAATGAAGTTCATATAGAAAAAGTAGATATAGAAGGAATTAATCAGTATTTTAAAGATATTCCTATAACATTACAAGGTAATAGTGAAGCATTTAAGATATTCAGTTTAGAAGAAATGGAGCGAGGTTTAAAAGAAAATGTAGAATTTGTACAAAATATTTTTTAAAAATAGAATAATTTAACAAAAACATCAAAGAATAAGTAATGGTGATTGATAATGAAATTGTCTTGGATTAAATATGAAAAAGATGCTAAAAGTTTTCGTTTGCCAGAGGCTTTAGGCTTTGATGTTTTTAAGTTGCAGGATTTAGAACAAACAGATAGTACAATTAAACAATTAGTAAAGCAAAATTATGATACGATTATTGTTTCTAATCAAGTTGCAGGGTTTTCAGAAGATATTATTAAAAAATATCAAAAAGATAAAGAAATTAAAATTGTCATTTCTCTAGACAAAGATTAATAGGATAGAAGTGAGGAGAAAGGCAAAATGGAAAAATATATATTTGTTTGTATTGGAACAAACCGTTTGATAGAAGATTCTTTTGGACCTAGAGTGGGAGGAATTTTGGAGGAACAGCTAAAACAATTTTCGGATGTAAAAGTAATAGGAACAATGGAAAATCCTGTTCACTTTCAAAATGCGCCTATTTTTATAGATTACTTAAAAACAGAAGATAGCAAATTAATTGTGATTGATTCTGCCTTGGGAGAAGAAGAACAAATTGGAGATACTTATATGAATAGAGGCGGAATAGAAATAGGGAAGGCTTTTGGAAAAAACTTTTATTTTCCAGCCCATTGGAATATAAAGACAATTGTAGGAAAAAAAGCAGAACAATTAAAAAAAGGGAATTCAATTTATCACATGAACAAATTAGCGCAAAAATTGGCAAGCCAAATTGTGGAAGTCATGAAGGAAATTACTTAAAATTTTTGCATAACTCCTGTATAAAAATAACTAAAAATGGAAAAAATAAAATTAGCAAATGAAACAGTAAGAAAGGAAATAGGGAAAATGAATACAGGTGGAATGAAAAATATTGTGATATTAAAGGACTTACCCTCTAACTTAGTAGAGGAAGCAATTGTGTTTTTAAAAGAAAATCAAAAATTAAAAAAACCAGAGCTAATAGATATTGAGACAAAACAACAAAAAGGACAAGCAAATAAAAAGGAAGAAAAAGCTCGAAGTTCTAGAGATTATATTGTAAATGAAGCACAGATGCTAATTGCAGATTACATTTCTAAAGTAGAAAACAATCATAAAAGTGAAGAACTTATTTATAAAAGGCTAAAGAGGAAATATCGACTATTGAAAAAAATAAGTTGTGCTCTAGCAATAGGGCTTGCGGTAAATATTATTTTATTATTTGCTATTTAATTTAAGAATAATACACCTTTTCCAGGCATATACATGAACCAAGAAACTACAAAGGAAGAGGTGTATTTTTGTGGAAAAAACAATATCCCCAGAAGAAAGGATTAGACGAGCAGAAGAAATTTATTATAGAAGGAGAGAAAATAGTAACTCTGTTAGAATGTCTAGTAGTCAGGTAAAAGAAGGAAATGAAACTAGAAGAATTTCTCTTTACAAAAAAATGATAATACAAATTTTAACTTGTATTTTAATTTATTTAGTTTTTTCTTTGATCAAAGAAGCTAACTATATTTTTTCAGAAGATGTGATAAATAAGACAAAGGAATTTTTAAGTACAGATATTAATTTTGAGGTAATAGTAGGGCAAGTAGGGCAGTTTTTTCAAAATAATCAGGACAAACTAGATTTTTTAGGTAGTTGGTTAAAGGAAAATAATGAGCAAGAAGAAAATAAACAAAGTGAAAACCAAAATACAGAAAATAAGGAAAATGTACAAACAAATAATAATCAAGAACAGAATACACAAGAAGAAAACAAAACAGAGAACAAAGAAATAGAAAATAAAGTAACAAATGAAGCAAAAGGAAATACAAATAATGAAACAGGAATAGGTGGAGCATCTAATAATGAAACGACAGTACAAACATCTTCTAGTGGAAGTAGTAGCAAAACACAAATGCAAAAAGATGCAGACTATATTAAAGCAAATTTTAAATTAGAACTTCCTTTAAAAGGACCAGTTACTTCACGTTATGGAAAAAGAGAGGCGACAGAAATTGTATCTGAAAACCATTATGGTATTGATTTAGGGGTAAGTGAAGGTACAACAGTTTTTGCAGCAATGGAGGGAAAAGTAAGCTTAGTTTCTAAAGAAGGAGAATATGGAACTCATGTCAAAATTGTAAACAAAGATATTACTACAATTTATGCACACTGTAGTAAAATTTTAGTTAAACAAGGAGCGACAATTAAGAAAGGACAGAAGATAGCGCTTTCTGGTAATACAGGAAGAACGACAGGACCACACCTACATTTTGAAATACGTAGAGGAAATAGAACAGTTGACCCAGAGCTAGTTTTGAAATTTTAAATAGGAGAGAAAATGATATGAGTATCAAAATAGATTTAAGGATTTTCCTGTTTGGAGTTCTTTTTTTCTTAACAAGACAAATTGAAATATATGCTACCATTATGTTTTTTGCGTTTCTACACGAATTAGGGCATTTATGTACTGGACTAGCTTTAGGATTTAAACCTAAAATAATGAAGATGACACCCTTTGGCTTTCAAATTGCTTTTAAGACTTGTATAGAAGATTATAACAAAAAGATAAAACAAGGAAATGAATTATGTATAAAAAGAATAATTATTTATTTAGCAGGACCTGTGATGAACTTGTTCCTTATTCTAAGTTGTCTTTTGGGAAATATAGAATTAATGATTCCAAAAGATATTATTATTTATAGTAACATATTATTGGCAATTTTTAATTTACTTCCTATTTATCCGTTAGATGGAGGAAGAATTTTGAAAGAAATAGTACATATTTTTAAAGGAAGAAAGATAGCATATCAAAAAAGTAATTTCATTTCTTTGGCTACTGTTATTATTCTAACAATTATAACTAGTATCCTCATTTTATATATTCATAATATAGCATTTCTCATTATCTTGGCATACCTTTGGTATTTAGTAATCAGAAGCCAAAGAGAATATGAGATTTATGAAAAGACATTAGAATTAGCTATACGATATAAATAGGAAAAAATTACTTCGTTTGACAAAGAAAGGAAATCATAGTATAATAGATAACATCGGAATATGTTTTAAGGTACGGAAGAATTAAAACAAGCATATTCATTTTATGTATAAAAAATGAAAAATACTCCATAATTTCAAAGAGAGAAAAGAAATGTTTGCGGAGTAAGAAAAGTGTTTAAATTTTAAGATGAGGCGAATTCTATTCGCTTTTCTTCGACGTTAAAATGTACGGAATTTAAAATAAAGGAGAGAAAAAACTTAAATGACAAATGAAGTAAAAACAAATGAGACACAAGAAAGCGGTTTACCAAGAAGACAAAACCGTAGAACAAATGAGAGAACTGTAAGAGAAAATTCGGAAAGAAGGGAAAGTAAGACTTCTAATTATAGACCAAGAAGAAGAGATGTTAATGCTAGAGAACAAGTGTCAAGAGAAAAAAGAGTAAAACAAGAAAGTACGAAAACAGTAGAAAAAGTGATAGAAGAAATGAAGGAGACAAGAAGAACAGCTAGAAATACAGGGGCAGAAACTAGAAAGACTAGAACACAAAGCAGAATGCCAAGAGAGACACGTGGTACTGATAGAGCCACAGATAGAACGACAAAAAGTAGGACTAGAAATACAAGAACGAATAATCAAGATATCATGAAATTTAATTTTAAAAAATCAAATCTAAAAATTATTCCACTAGGTGGATTAGAAGAAATTGGAAAAAACATTACTGTTTTTGAATATGAAGATGAGATTATTTTAGTTGACTGTGGATTAGAATTTCCAGGAGATGATATGCTAGGAGTAGATTTAGTTATTCCTGACATTACTTATTTAATCAAAAATCAAGAAAAGATTAAAGGGCTAGTGATTACTCACGGACATGAGGACCACATTGGTTCTATTCCATATATTCTAAAACAAATTAATATACCAATTTATGCAACCAAGTTAACAGTAGCTTTAATTAATAACAAGTTAGAAGAGCATCATTTACAAAAAAGTACTAAAATGCATATTGTAGAACAAGGGCAAACTATCAATTTTGGTAAAATGCAAGTAGAATTTATTGGAAGTAATCACAGTATACCAGACGCAGTTATGCTTGCAATTAATACTCCAGTTGGAATGGTATTGCATACCGGTGACTTTAAAATAGATTACACTCCAATTGATGACAAGGTAGTTGATTTAGGAAGAATTGCAGAATTAGGAAATAGAGGAGTTCTAGCGTTACTTTCTGATAGCACAAATAGTGAAAGAAAAGGATTTACCATGTCTGAAAGTAGTGTAGGAGAAGTGTTTGATAAGCTATTTTTAAACAATTCTAAAAGAATTGTAGTAGCAACTTTTGCGTCTAATGTACATCGTGTACAACAAATAGTCAATTCTGCTATTAAGTATGGTAGAAAAATTGCAGTATGTGGTAGAAGCATGCAAAATATGATAGAAGCAGCCAGAGAGTTAGGATATATTAAGGAAGCAGATGCCGTATTCATTGATATTGATAACATTAAAAATTACCGTGACGATCAATTAGTCATTATTACAACAGGAAGTCAAGGCGAAGCTATGTCTGCCTTAACTAGAATGGCAAATGGGGAACACAAAAAGGTAACGATTACTCCAAATGATATGGTTATCATTTCTGCAACTCCAATTCCAGGAAATGAAAAGCTAGTATCCAAGGTAATTGATGACTTGATGAAAATTGGAGCAGAAGTAATTTATAGTTCTTTAGAAGATGTACATGTATCAGGACATGCCTGCCAAGAAGAACAAAAATTAATTCTAACACTAGCAAAACCAAAATATTTTATCCCTGTTCATGGGGAATATAGACAGTTAATTGCACATGCAGAAACTGCTAAGAAAATGGGAATTGAAGGAAAGAATATTTTCCTAATGAATAATGGTAGAATTTTAGAATTAAATGAAAATGAAGGTAAATTAACAACTTCTGTTCCAAATGGAAAAGTATTAGTAGATGGATTAGGTGTAGGAGATGTAGGAAATATTGTATTACGTGATAGACAACATTTATCACAAGATGGTTTAATTATTATTGTTGTTGGTATGGACTCTAACACGGGAGAGATTGTTTCAGGACCAGATGTGGTTTCAAGAGGATTTGTATATGTAAGGGAATCTGAGAACTTAATGGATGATTTAAAACGTGTGATTCGAGATGAAGTTCGTAAGTTAGAAGAAAACCACGTAAGTGATTGGTCAACAATCAAATCAACATTAAAGGATGATTTAAGAGACTATATTTTTGAAAAAACAAAGAGAAATCCAATGATTTTACCAATTATAATGGAAATATAAAGGAGGCAGTGATATCAAGCATTTTGAAACTTGGTATCACTGTTTTTGTTACCCACCTGTCACCCACATAGTGAGTTTTGATAAGTTCGAATAGTTTTTTACCTAAAAATTAGAAAAAAGATGGAAAAAACTATATTTTTGATGAATCGATATTCTAATGAATTTAAGTTAAAAATTTATTCCAACACATCAAAATAATCCTGATAATACAATAGTTATTCCAGCATATCAAAATAACTTTACAAAAAAGAAATCTTATGATATAATAAATTTGAGGTGAGAAGATATGTTAATTAGAGAAAAATATCTATCAGAAATAAGAGATTTTTATGATGAAACATCTCTAATCAAAATAATTTATGGATTAAGAAGAAGTGGAAAATCAGTTATACTTACTCAAATAATACAAGAAATACGAGAAAGAAAAATAGAAGAAGAACAAATTATTTATATAAATTTTGAATCACTAGATTATAGTTTTATAAAAAATGCTCAAGACTTAAATGATTATATAAAAAGTTTAGTGAAAAACAAAAAGAAATATTATGTGTTTTTAGATGAAATACAAAAAGTTGATGAATTTGAAAAAGGAATTAATTCTTTGAGAATTACAAATCAATTTAGTATATTTATAACTGGTTCTAATAGCAAAATGACATTTTTAGAATTATCAACTGATTTATCTGGCAGATATGTTAGTTTTAGAGTATTACCATTATCATTTAAAGAAATAGTCCAAATGACCAACACTAAGGAAGAAAATTACAAGAAATTATTGTTTGATGTTTTTGAATGGGGGAGTTTACCACAGAGATTTTCATTTAATAATGATAGAGCAAAACTTAATTATATATCAGACGTGTATGATTCCATATTATTAAAAGATGTAGTTGAAAGATTAAATGTTAAAGATATAGCATCATTCAATAAGATATTACAATATGTACTTGAAACAGAAGGAAAAGAGTTTTCGGCCAACAATGTACTAAGTTACCTAAGAAAAGAACATCATGAGATTGCTACAGATACATTATATAATTATTTAGAAGCTCTATGTTCAACATTTATTATGAATAAAGTATATAGATATGATATTCAAGGAAAGAGTGTGTTGAAAACATTAAACAAGTACTATGCTTCAGATTTAGGCGTTAAAAAAATTAAGACGAATAGCAAAGAAATAAATTATTCTATGGCATTAGAAAATGTTGTATTTAATGATTTGTTGGTAAAAGGATATGAAGTATATATAGGAAAAACAAAAAAAGGCGAAGTGGATTTTGTTGCAACAAAGGATAAAGATTTTAAATATATTCAAGTGTGCTATGAGTTAAGTTCAAAAGAGACAATTGAAAGAGAATTTGGAGCATATAGTGGAATTGAAGATAACTACCAAAAATATGTTATATCATTCGACAAAGAAGATTATTCGAGAGATGGAATTAAGCATATTAATATATTTGATTTTTTGATGAATGATAAATTTTAAAATTTATTTATCTATGAGTTTTGGGAATATTGACTTTCATATAGGGAATGACTATAATAGTGACATTATAGTAGAGGAGATAAAGTATGAGAGATTTATATGAGCCTAGAAATTCAAAGTATTCCTATGAAAATAGTGAGGTGTTGATAAACTACTTAGATATTCATGATACTAAAGCTTTACTTCACTATGAAGCAAAGATTACAGCAGCAAAATCTTTAGGGTTAAGACAAAAAGGGATTACAGGAAATTTTGATAAGGTACATTATCTCTATATACACCAATACTTGTTTGAGGATATTTATCCATTTGCAGGTAAATTAAGAGAAGAAAACATTAGTAAAGGTGAATTTCGTTTTGCACAATGGGAATATGTAGAACAGGAATTAGATAAATTATTAGAACAGCTAAAACAAGAAAACTTTTTAGAAGGATTAGATAAAGAAAAGTTAGCCAAAAGATTAGCCTATTACTTATCTGAAATGAATGTACTACATCCTTTTCGAGAAGGAAATCGGAAGAACCAATAGAGAGTTTATTAGGCAATTAGCTTTAAAAAATGGATATGTCTTAAATTTGAAAAAAGTAAATCCAAAAGAAACCTTAGAAGCTAGTATTAAGTCTATTATAGATACTAGTAAACTAGAAAAAATTATAGAAGAGTGTTTAGAAGAAAATAAATAAAGGAAAAAATTAAAGATAAGGAACACATATAAAAGAAAAAGTGAAATGGAATAGTAGTAAAAAATAGGAAGAATTATGAAAATAGAATTAGTAGAAATAGAGAATGCATTAAAATATTATCTCATAAAAGATACAGAATATTATTGCAATTCTTGGCTATTAAGCAATCAATTAAATGCTATGTTAGATATCAATTCAAATATAGCAAAATTTTATAATTTATTTGAAGTGAAAGATGGAGAAGATGCAACAAGAGATATATTAAATTTTGTTTTTCAAGTAGAAGATTGTGATAGTTATTCAATGCTAAAAGAAGATACATCTTTACAAAGATTAATAAAATATCAATTACTTGAAAATAAAAGATTTAAAACAGGAGAAGGAAAATTAAAATTGATATAAAAGAATTAAAAAATAGAAAGAGTAATGGAAGCAAATTCAAGTTTGAGTTTGCTTCCATTATTATATTTTAAGAAGATAGAATATTTTTTTATTAAGACATTATCACATTTCTTTCATAAAATTTGTAACTTTTTTCAAAAAGGACTTGCTATTTTCCATATGTTGTATTAAAATTTAGATGAAGTGGAGAGAAGTGGTGAAAAGTGGAACAAAATGTTAGAGAGGTGAGCAAAAGTGTTAATAGGTGAATATGAACATTCTCTAGATGTAAAAGGCAGATTAATTTTGCCTGCAAAAATCAGAGAAGATATGGGAGAAAAATTCATCATAACCAAAGGCTTAGATGGCTGTTTATTTGGCTTTTCACAAACAGAATGGGCTAACTTCGAAGAAAAATTAAAAACACTTCCACTTACCAATAAAAATGCAAGAGATTTCGTAAGATTCTTCTTATCAGGTGCTACAGAATGTGAAATTGACAAACAAGGAAGATTCTTAATAACAGGGAACTTACGTGAGTATGCAAAACTAGAAAAGGATACTGTTATTATTGGTGTAGGAACTAGAATTGAAATTTGGGATAAAGAGAAATGGAAATCTTACAATAGTGATGAAAATATTTCAGCAGATGAAATTGCTGAAAATATGACACTACTTGGTATATAACTTGCAAAAGTTTATATAAATATACAAAAGATTTTAAGATACAAAAGATAAAAATTTAAAACTATACAAAAGATAAAGTAAATAAGTCTTACGAAAGATATAAAGCTTTCTAAAGAAAAATAGTTTATTTACAAAAGAAAGAAAAATAAGTAATGAAACAAAAGAGCATAAGAATTACAAAGGATGAGAACTAAAAAATTAGCATAACAGTTGGTATTATCATACCAACTGCTTGTGCTATCAAGAAACATTCCTATATTACTGTAAGAAAGGATTAAGTAGATGGAATTTAAACACGAACCAGTAATGTTACAAGAATGTATAGAAGGATTAAACATTCATCCAGATGGAATTTACGTAGATGGTACTTTGGGTGGTGCAGGACATAGTGCAGAGATTATAAACAAATTATCAGAAAAGGGAAGACTTATTGGAATCGACAGAGATAAAGACGCACTAGTAGCAGCTAAAGAAAGATTGCTTGAGTACCAAAATGTTACTTATATTCATGGAAATCATGATGAAATACAAAGTATATTAGAAGAGTTAGAAATAGAAAAAGTAGATGGAATTTTACTAGATTTAGGTGTTTCATCTTATCAACTAGACGAGAGAAGTAGAGGATTTAGTTATCTAGGAGATAATCCACTAGATATGAGAATGGATACTTCAAGTGGAGTAACTGCTAAGGAAATAGTAAATCAATATTCAGAGGAAAAATTAGCTAAAATCCTTTGGGAATATGGTGAAGAAAAATTTAGTAGATCAATAGCTAAAAATATTTGCCGAATACGTGAAAAAAGAGAGATACAAACCACCAAGGAATTAGTAGAGATTATAGAAAGTACGATTCCAAAATCCAATCAAAAAGATGGACACCCAGCCAAAAGAACATTTCAAGCAATTAGAATTGAGGTTAATAATGAAATACAACCATTATATCAGACAGTTATTCAAAGTGTACATTGTTTAAAAGAAAGTGGAAGGTTAGTAGTTATTACATTTCACTCTTTAGAAGATAGAGCAGTTAAAGAAGCAATGATAGAGTTACAAGGGAAATGTACTTGTCCAAAAGATTTACCATATTGTATTTGTGGATGTCAAAGTTTTGGAAAAGTGATAAATAAAAAACCAATTGTAGCGACACAAGAGGAATTAGAAAGAAATTCAAGATCAAAGAGTGCAAAAGTAAGAATATTTGAAAGGAGGTAAACTTATGGCATATGCAACAAGAAGAGTAGGGTATCAATATGAAACCAGTCCAAGAAAATTAAAGCCTGAATATGAGAAACCCAAAAAAACAGATAGTAAAACAAAAAGTAATACATTAAAGCAAAAAGAACAAGAACAAAAAACAAAAGAAAAAAGGCAATTAAAGCCAAAAGTAAAAGTAGTATTATATGTATTAATTGGTTTTGGTATTTTATTTGCCATAAGTTATCGTAATTCTTTAATTACAGAAAGTTTTAGCAAAAAAGAAGATATGAAAAAAGAATTAAGTGTAATTCAAAAAGAAAATGCACAGTTGAAAATTAATATTCAAAATAGCCTAAACTTGGCCAATGTAGAGAAGTCGGCAACAAGTATGCTAGGAATGAAAAAGTTAGATGATTCGCAAAAAATATATGTAAGTCTTCCAAAAAAAGATTATGTAGAACCAGCAAGTGAGCAAATTGTAGTAACAGAGGAAAAAGGTTGGTTTCAGAAAATAATGGATGGAATTACAAGTTTGTTTAAGTAAAAGACAATGGGAATGTAAGAATTTCTATTGTTTTTTTGTTTTATAAGATACTATTATAACTCCTGATTTTAGCCAGACTAATAAAATTAAATGCATGAAAATTAATTGACTTGCATATGGAATTGTAATAAAATAGGGAAGAAATGAAAGAAAAAGAGGAGAAAGAATGGAAAGACATTTACAGACAAGAGCTAAAAAGAAAAAGGGCATTTTAATTAATTTTGTTTTCTTATTAGCTAGTTTTATTATGATATTTGGTTTCATAATTGTCATCTTAATAAGAGGTCAGAAGGAAAAATCAGTAATAGAGAATAGACCATTAGCAAAGTTTCCAAAGTTTAGTTTTAATGACTTTTTTCAAGGGAAATATCAAGAGGATTTAGAGAAGAGCTTATCTGACCAAATGCCTTGTGGGCAGAGTATTAAAACTGCAATGACGAGCTGGAAGTCAGAAACTATAGGAAATTTACAGACAAAATTGGTAGCCAATATAGAGACAAATGAACCAGTAGAACAACTAAACGAACCAAATGAAGATAAACCAAAAGAAGTAAGGAAAATTAGGTATATTCCTATTTCAGGGGGAAGTGTATATCATTATGGAGATTCTCCCTATATGGTTTTTAAATGTAAAAGTTTGGAAAATTCTAAAACAAAGATTGATGAAATGGCAGAGTCTTATCAAAAACATTTTGAAGATATTGATTCCTACTTCTATTTTGTTAATATTAGTAAGTCCATTGATTTTAACAAAGTAGATGAAACAGAAAATGAGTTTTTGACTTATATTAAACAAGCTTTTTCAGACTTTCAATGTGATGGATTAAAAATAGACAGTTATGAGCAATATATGGACTATTTTTATGAAACGGACCATCATTGGAATTACAAAGGATCTTATCAAGGATATAAAGATATTATTAACTTAATGCTGCCAGAGGAAAATGTATTAGAACCAATTGAAACCAAAACTTTTGATACTTACTATTATGGCTCAAATGCAAGAACAACAGCAGTGTATACGAACAAAGAAAAATTTACAGTATATGATTTTAAAATTCCTAAGCACACAACATATGTCAATGGATCAGTGTCAGGATATGGCAATAGAGATATGTACTACAATAATGGATATTCTACAGAAAAGGGTTACAATCATTATGGTGCTTTCTATGGAGGAGACTTTGCAGAAGTATCTTTTGATTTTAAACAGCCAGAAAAAGAGAATTTATTAGTCATTGCACCATCATATTCTAATGCAATTAACAAATTAGTAGCAAGTCACTTTAACAAAACTTACTATATTGATTTAAGACATTATCAAAATACTTATGGAAAAGCATTTAATCCAGAAGAGTTTTGTAGGAAAAACAAAATCGGTAAATTCTTATTCTTAATTAGCATTGACCACTTAACAAATGGAAACTTTGAACTTGCAAATTAACGAAAACAAAGGGGAACAAATATGGTATTTAGTAGTTTTACATTTTTATTTATTTTCTTACCACTAGTACTTTTAACGTATTTCCTAGCAAAGAAACGACAATATCGCAATATTGTATTACTTGTTTTTTCGCTTATTTTCTATGCATGGGGAGAGCCAGTTTATGTGCTTTTAATGTTGTTATCCATTATTGTCAATTACTTGATAGCACTTAAAATAGAAAGAAACAAAAAAGGTAAAAACAAATGGATGATAATAGATGTCATTTTTAATTTAGGTATTATTGGCTTTTTTAAATATGGAAACTTTGTCATACAGAATATTAATAGTATTTTTCATAGTAATATAGGGGAAATGAATTTAGCTTTGCCAATTGGTATTAGTTTCTATACTTTCCAAGTATTATCCTATGTAATCGATGTCTACCGTAAAACTGTACCAGCACAAAAAAGCATAGTTAATTTAGGAATGTATGTTACACTATTTCCACAATTGATAGCAGGACCGATTGTAAGATATGAAACAGTTGCAGAAGAAATAGAAAATAGGAAAGAAAATTTTACAGAAGTAGTAGAGGGGCTAAAGAGATTTTTTATAGGGCTTGGAAAAAAGGTCTTGATTGCAAATCAAATGGCCTTAATAGCAGATACAATTTATGGAGGAGATTTAGCAACTACAGGTACAGTAACTTTATGGTTAGCAGCTATTAGTTATACTTTGCAAATCTATTTTGACTTTAGTGGTTATTCTGACATGGCAATTGGTCTAGGTAGAATATTTGGTTTCCACTTCTTAGAAAACTTTAACTATCCTTATGTGGCCAAAAGCATTACAGACTTTTGGAGAAGATGGCACATTTCACTTTCTACTTGGTTTAGGGACTATGTTTACATTCCATTGGGAGGAAATCGTGTTAGTAAATTCAAATGGCTTAGAAATATTTTAGTAGTATGGTTATTGACAGGACTATGGCATGGTGCTTCTTGGAACTTCATTTTGTGGGGAGTATATTATGGAATTATTCTTATGATAGAGAAAGTGTTTTTAGGTAGAATAATTGAAAAATTACCTAAAGTTTTGCAACATATTTATGCTTTATTTTTCATTATCATTGGTTGGGTAATTTTCCGTGTAGAGGATTTTTCACAAATGGGAATAGTACTTCAAAAAATGTTTACATGGCAAGCTTCTGGAATAATAGATAATATTGTTTTGAATTTTGATATTTTCTCTTCATTGCCATATGTATTAATGGGAATAATAGGAAGTGTTCCGCTTCTTGCAAGGATAAGAGAAAGAAAAAGAAATACGATTTTTTATCAAATAGTATCTAATATATGGATATTTGGAATTTTTATTTTATCTATATGTTTCTTGTTAGTAGCAACATATAATCCATTTATTTATTTTAGATTTTAAGAGAGGAGGACAACTGTTAATGCAATAAATTGATAGTTGTTTTCTTTTATGCTATGATAGTGCAAGAAAGTGAGAAGTCATATGAAGGAAATTAATAAACAAGAATTACATAGCTTTTTTCAAGATATTGCAAACAAAAATGAAGAAAAGTTTAATCAGTTCTATGAGAAATATCATATATTGGTTTATCGTATTGCATTTTCTATTTTAAAAAATAAAGAAGATAGTGAAGATGTTGGACAAAAAGTATTTTTGAAGATATGGAAAATGGAACAAGAGAAATTACCGACAAATAATGAAGCGAGTTGGCTATATACCATAACCAAAAATGAAGCCTTAAACTATCTAAGAAGCAAAAAACAGGAAATAGATATTGATGATGTTTATTATATGATTGATGAAAAACAAGAATTAGACCAGATAATAGATAAAGAAAGCTACCATAAAATGATTGCAAAATTAAATCAACAAGAGCAAGAAATTGTATGTCTTAAAATACTATCTAAACTTTCCTTTAAAGAAATAGCACAGATATTACATATGCCAATTGGTACAGTGCAATGGAAATATTATAAATCATTATACACCTTAAGAATATTACTAGGTAACCTAACTATTTTGATTGTATCTGTTTTAAGCTTACAAATAGGAAGAACTGCTAAAGGTGGACCAGTTTTTTCAATATTACCAGAAAAGAATAAAGAAGAAAGTATGGAAGAAACACAAAATACTGGAAATGAAAGTGCAAAAGGGGATAGTTTAACAAATGTAATGCCAGATGTTAGTGAAATAATAGAGAAAGACCCGATAGAGGAAAATACGATAAAAAATGAAACAATACAGCCTGATATTCCTCAAAATGTAGTAACTTATTCCAAAACGCAAATTGGCTTGCTTGGCGTTACAGTGATCAGTTTCATTTTCACTATTATTTTTTCAATTATTTTTATTAAACACCAACAAAATGCAAGAAAAAAAGTGTCTAAATAGTAGAAAGGTTAAAATGGTGAGAATATGAAAAATGTATGGAAATTAATCATTGCAATGCTAATAGTGATAGTTGTTCTGCTAGGAATGTTATATGTTATTGACACAAATAGAATGAAACAAAATAAAGCAGTTTTATTTAGCACTTGGGGAAAGAAATATGATAAGCCAACACAAGAGGAAAACAAAAATGGAGAAGATAATAGTACAGAATATTCTATAGAACAAGCAATTCAAGAGGGATGTTTTGTGATAACAAATGATAATAAACTTTATAACAAAGACAAACTAGATAGTTTCATAAAGAATACAGATATTAATGCAAAAAATAGAAAAGAAGACAAGATTAAAATTGTACAATATACCAAAGAAGGAGATCCTATTATCACAGAATTAAGTTACCAAATAAAAGATGAAACGTATTTGTTTAAAGGGGAACAAGTTAATAAAACTACTTATGTTTTAAAAGTGGATAACACAAGGGATAAATTGGCAGCAGAAGATGACAGAAAAATAATAATAGATGAGGACATACCAGGGCAGTTCTTTGGAATAGGAGAAAGAAAAGAAGGAAAAACTGTCCATGTTGAACTAGATTTATATGCAATAATAGAGTATGCAACAAAAGAGGCAAAACAATATAAAACTATTGAAGTTTGCAGTTATTCAAGTGATAGTGAAAGACTTGAAAATCAGTCATTTTATGGAACAGTAATAGAGTCTAATCAAGGCAATATTATAGTAGAGCCAAGAGAAGGGGAAACTATTAGAAAATCAGCTGATAAAATTTCTATTAGTTTAGGAAAAAATAGTGATGTAATATATGCAATTGGAACAAATGTAAAGGTAACTTATACAGGAAGTATCATGGAAACATACCCAGCCCAAGTAAATGCTATTAACATAGAAATAAAATCTGCTGAAACTTCTAACGTTAAAGATAAAACTACTGAGATAGCGACTTGGGTTGCTACATACCAAATACTAAATATTGCTGAAAGCAATGACGAAGATTATCTTTATTTAACACTTAGAAAGTTTCAGGCTGAAGAAGTAGAAACTGTAAGAGTAAAGAAAAAATTAGCAAAAGATGTAAAAAGCGATAAAAGTTATGAATTTACTTTTCAATATAAAGTAGGTACAGTGGAAGAAAACATAAAATCTATTTTTCAAAATGCAGAGTTAATCTCTATAGTAGAAACAGATAAAAAAGGAATGGATCAAAGGCAAGATTCCATTCAATAAATATCAGAAAAAGCCTTCAACTTTTAAAGAGAAGGCTTTTTCTTTTGTGCTTAAGCTTTAATCTTACCACAGGCAATTTTGGTTCCCGAATTACCGGCTTGGCTGAGTAGTAAAATCATCAGGCATATCATGTATAATCACTACTTTTCCCATAATATCTTTTATTTTAAACCTATTAATCAGAACACTCATGTAAGCTTGACCATTATTTTCAATTAAAGGAGGTAAATCTCCCATATGAAAAGGATGTGGACATTTAGTAGGGTTTAAATGAGACTTTGCATTTGCAAATTCATCAGTTGCATTTCCTGTGCAAGAAGCTCCATCATGAATATGAAGACCAAAAAAACGACCAGTGCAATTAGTCTTAGATTGTGGCAATCCATTTATTTTGGCAGTTACTAAAACGCCTTTTTTTGTTTCTTTAAAAGTAACAGTTCCGTCTATATTAGGGTAATTTTTTCCGCCTTTGATATGTGCTTTAGCATCGTAAAAAAACATACTCTTGCCTCCTATCTATTACATCATATGCTATAGTGTCATAAAATGTGAAAGCTTGTCAGCTTTTCTGTTCTCACATTTTGTAACTAACTAGAACATATTGAAAAGACCAACTATTAAAAGTCAATAGTTAGTTGAAAAGTTTTAAAAAAATTAGAAAAAAATATTTTAGACACAATAAAAAGACTTTAATGAAAATATTAA
>JAAWKD010000023.1 GCA_022797215.1 Clostridia bacterium | reverse complement strand
CTTGTCTTTTGCTTCTTGGGCTTTCTTAAAAATACTGTTATCTCCCATGACATACATGATTGTGATTCCTGCTAATATCAAAAGAACCACAATGGTTACCACTAACGCTACTAAAGTTATCCCGCCTATTTTCTATTTCTTTTTTCTTAGTCATATTTCTATATCCTCCTTTTTTCTTTTGATTACTTTTCCTATTTCATTTGTTTTTAGTATTTACATTTCAATTTACTTTTATACACATTTTTTACTTTTTCATTTTAGCGAGATATTTTACTATTTATTTTTTCAATGTGCTATAAAAGTATTTCTTGATTTACATTTCTGATTAAATACTAATATATTAGTTATAACATACTATTTTAGAACGTGTCAATATATGTCATGTCATTTCCTGTCACTTTTCATGTTATCTCCACCAAAAAAGACATATGCTATATATATTTAGCACATGCCTTTTTATATATTTTTTAGCTTAATAGTTTCTTCGCTACTTCATTAATTACCTTTCCATCTGCTGATGCTCCTAATTTTTCCTTTGCTGCTTTCATAACCATTCCCATATCTTTGATTGAACTTGCTCCAAGTTCTGCAATAATTTCTTTTACTTTTATTTCTATTTCTTCTATGGATAATTGTTCTGGTAAATATTCTTCTAAAATGGAAATTTCTTCATTAATTTGGTTTAACAAATCTTGTCTACCACTTTTTTCATAATCATTAATAGAATCTCTTCTCTTTTTAGCTTCCTTTGCAATAATCTCTATAATTTGCTCATCTGTCACTTCTATTTGTTTATCTTTTTCTACTTGTAGTACTGCAGCTCTTACCATTTGTACCACATTTTTACGAGTTACATTTTTATCTTTCATAGATTCTTTTAAGTCTTCTAATAGTTTTTCCTTTAACATAAGGACCTCTCCTTTTTATCTAAATTTATGCACTTTGAGTACATTTTTAAAATTCAAAAAGTGGGCTGAAAATTATTTTTTAACTTTCAACCCTCCTATTTTTAGAATTTTCTCTTTCTTGCTGCCTCTGATTTCTTTTTTCTCTTTACGCTTGGTTTTTCATAATGCTCTCTTTTTCTTACTTCTTGTAGCACACCATTTCTTGCGCATTGTCTCTTAAATCTTTTTAAGGCATCTTCTATATTTCCATTATTTACTTTAACTTCTGACATAATTTTATTCCCCTCCCTTCAGTAATTACACTCTTACGTGTGGGATTTTAATTTGAAAGGTATTTTCTCCCCTTCATACGTTACATATTATACCTTTATTCATTAGCTTTGTCAATAGTTTATTTATCAAATTCAAACAAATCGCCTAATGGTCTTGCTTCATTTACTCTCTTAATTGCTTCTGCAAATAAAGGAGCAATTGATAATACTTTTATTTTGTCTGTTTGTTTCTCCTGTGTTAGTGGTACTGTATTAGTTATTACTAACTCTTTGATTGGAGAGTTAGTAATTCTATCTATTGCTGGTCCACATAAAATTCCATGTGTACAAGCTGCATAAATTTCTTTTACTCCATTTTCTTGTAAAATTCTAGCTGCTTCTACCATTGTACCAGCAGTGCTAACCTCATCGTCAAAGATAAGAGCGGTTTGTCCTCTTACCTCTCCTATAATATTAGCTGCAACGGCATCATCATCATTTCCTGCCCTTCTTTTGTCTATCAGTGCCATAGGACATTTAAAATATGTTGAATATTTATATGCCTTTTTTGAGCTTCCTGCATCTGTCGCAATTACTACTTTATCCTCAATATTTTTTGATTCAAAATATGATTGCAGTAAATGCTGGCCTGTTAAACGATCACAGGGAATATTAAAATATGCTTGAATAGCAGAGTTATGTAAGTCGCAAGTAATTACCCTATCTACTCCTGATGCTTCTAATAATTCTGCAAATAATCTGGCAGTTACTGGCACACGCGGTTGGTCCTTTTTATCTGATCTAGAATAGATAAAATAGGGTAATACTACATTGATTCTTCCTGCTGATGCTCTTTTTGCAGCATCTACCATAATTAATAATTCCATAATTCTCTCATTGACTGGTGGTTCTGTTGTTTGAATTAAATAGATATCTTGCTCTCTTACAGTTTCTTTATACTGAACAAAGTTGTTATCATTAGCAAACTTGTAACATTCTACCTTTCCCATTGGTAAATTTAGATTTTCACATACTTCTTTTGTAAAATTCTCAGCAGTTGGACAAGCAAAAATTTTGATTTGTTTCATTTTCTTCTCCCCCTTATTTTATGAAAAACTGTACCCACAATTAGGACAATTTTCTAACTGAAGTTTTGTGCTTTCATAGTTACAGTGCGGACATTCTATCTTTTTAGTTTGGATGCTAGCATACCCTATGTCATATTGTTCTATTAAGTTTGCTAACTTATATAAGCTTTCTGGTTTCTGCGCTTCATTTTCTTCTATTTCAGCAACAAATAGATTACCACCTTTTGTTAGCTTGTGATAAGGTCCTTCTATTCTTGCTTTTTCTTCTAAAGTTCTTTCTTCATTAGCTGGTAGTGAGTTTCCATCTGTATATGCTTTTTGATCTGTCACCCCTTGAATAATTCCATATTTACTTTGGTCTTTTTGTAAGAATCTTTGTTGTATTTTTGGAGATGAAACGGCTAATATATTGTAATTTAGATCGTATTTTTCAGCAAATTGGCTTGCTATTTCTTCTAAATCTGTAATAATTTCTAATCCTAAATTTTGAACCTCCTCTGCTTGTCCATGATGTTTTCCTGTTAGAACAATTAAACATTCTGCCAATCCTATATATCCAATACTTAGAGTACCATTTTTCAATATAGTTGCTACTTTATCAAATGGCTTTAATTTTTCGCTTTCTTTCCATAAGCCTGACATTAAAAGTGGAAATTGTTTTGCAATTGCTGTACATTGAAAAACATATCTTTCATATAACTGCTTTCCTACTATTTCTGCATATTGCTCTAGCTTTTGCATAAATATTTTCTTGACAGTCTTTTTATATGTTGCTGTCATCATTTTTTCTGAACTTTTTCCTAATTCAAAGGAATTCCCTAATTTTTCTTGCGTCTCATAAGCTGCTTTTATTGCAATTTTAGGTAGATTTATTGTTGTATAAGATAGGTTTCCTCTTCCTATTACACTTTTATCTCCTTGTCTATCTTCAAATACTCGTATTCTTTCCCCCATTGTTGCACATTCATATTGATACCTTTTCCCATCTTTTTCTTGCCATTTTTCATTTTGGTTAAAGGTTGCATCTAAATTTAAGAAATTTGGCATATATCGCTTGCTTGCCACTTTGCAAGCAAGTATATATAGATCATAGTTTTTGTCCTTTGGTAAATAGTTAATTCCTTTTTTCTTTTTCCAAATTTGAATTGGATATGTTGGTGTTTCATTATTTCCTACGCCTTGTTCTGTTGAGAGAAGAAGCTCTCTAATAATGCATCTTCCTTCTGGCGATGTGTCTGTTCCATAATTAATACTACTGTTGACTACTTGGTTTCCTCCTTTTGAATGAATGGTATTCATATTGTGAATAAAGCCTTCCATTGCTTGGTGAACACGAAATACTGTACTATTAATAGCTACTTGTAAATCTCTTTGACTTCCTGTTAATGTTTTTAAATCTTTTGTTATATATTCCTCTGGTTGATAATCCATTAGATTCGATAAATCTTTTCCTAACAAATCTGCTATTTTCTCTACTTCTTCACGAAAAGTTAATTTAACATAGGGCGCTAGGTAATAGTCAATTGCGGGAATAGATTGTCCACCATGCATTTCATTTTGAACAATTCCCATAGAGGTACATGTCAAAATGCTAGCAGCTTCAATCCTTTGAGCAGGTCTTGAACTACTAGTTCCTATGTGAAATCCATTTTCTAATATTTTATCTAAGGGATGTTGCAAACAAGTTAAAGATTTAGTTGGGTAATAATCTTTATTATGAACAAAAATATATCCGTTTTTAAGAGCTTCTCTTGTTTCACGTGATAGTAAAAAGTCATCAACAAATGGCTTTGTTGTTTCCGAGGCAAATTTCATCATCATCCCAGCGGGCGTATCTGCATTCTTACTAGTATTTTCTTTATTTCCTTCATTTGTTTTTGCACTAATAATATCTAAGAATACTTCCTTATTTTTCGATTTTCTTGCCACATCTCTATTATAGCGATATGTAATATAGCTTTGGGCTACTTCTTTTCTGGCAGATGCCATTAATTTCTTTTCTACAACATCTTGTATTTCATAAACTGTGGTTTGGTTTTTATCTTCAAATTGTTTTTGTACTGCTACCGCTATTTTGCCAGCTAGTTCTACGTCAATTCCTTCTGGAGTCTGTGCCATTGCTTTTGTTACTGCTTTTACAATTCTCTCTATATTAAATTCAAGTACTCTTCCATCTCTTTTTATTACTTGCAATCTTCACTTCTCCCTATTTTAGTTTTCTGAGTTCTTTCTTTCATATATATTTGACACTTTCATTATAGTTTTCTTTGGTCGAAATTGCAAGAAGATTGTTTGAAATTTTTTAGTGTCCTTTTACTATGTAATATTATTTTGAGATTATATGTTTAGGTTCTAATATATTTACATTAAAATGTTAAAAATGCTATCTAATATGACTAGCATTGCAATATTTAAATTCTAATATATTTATATTAAAACAGGTGCCTTCACCCCTTGTATTTTCTAAATTATATCACTTATTTTCGTCGATGTAACCAATTTTATATATTTTTATTATCAAAATTTTATCATTTTTCTAAAAAGCTTGCAATAAAAGCATTTAAAAATTCGTCGACCTCCCAGTGTTTTTGCACTATCATAGGTCGACGAACTATAATTTTTTATTTTACCTCTTTAATTGCCTTTTCTGCATAGCTATTATTTACTATTTTGTCATAGTCTCCTTCTTTTTCTAATTCTCCTGCTTCTTTCATAACAGTTTGAAGTAAGTCAAAAGATTCTTTTTTCAAAATAGGATCACTTTTCCAAGCATCAATATCCATATAACTTTGAATAGCGGTTGCAAGCATTTCAATATCTGTATCCGGGAAAAAGTCTTTTATTGCTTCTGCTATTTCTGTTGCTGTATGTTCTTTTACCCATTTTTCTCCTTTGTAAATTGCATTTGTAAATCCTTGAATAACATCTGAATTTTGTTCCATATAACTTTTCTTAGCGAAATATGCTGTATATGGAATTTCCCCTGATGCTTCTCCTACTGATGCTACTACATATCCTTTTCCAGCTGCTTCTGTCATAGAAGCTGTTGGCTCAAATAAAGTTACATATTCAGCATCGCCACCAGCAAAAGCTCCTGCCATTAAATCGAATTTAATACTATCATCTAATACTAAATCTTTTTGCGGATTTAATCCATTTTTCTTAAGTACATATTCAAAAGTCATATAAGGAACTCCACCCTTTCTACCTGGGATAACGGTTTTTCCTTTTAAATCTTGCCAACTAAATTTGTCTGTCTTTTCTTTACTAACTAAGAAAGATCCATCTTTTTGTGTCATTTGTGCAAATACTTGTGTATGATCTTCTTTTCCTTCGTTATATACATATATTGAAGCCTCTGGTCCAGCAAATCCAATATCACTTTGACCTGATAGCACTGCTGTCATTACTTTATCTGCTCCCTGACCAGTTGTTAATTCTATATCCAATCCTTCTTCTGCAAAGTAACCATTTTTAATTGCCACATATTGTGGTGCATAAAACACGGAACGTGTTACTTCATTGACACGAATTGTTTTTAATTCTGCTGTGTCTTCTTTTTTATTTAGTAGTATACAAGTTGTCATAACAGCTGCTACTACTGCAATAACTAAAATAATAATAAGATATTTTTTCAAGTTTTTCATCCTTTCTTTGACATTTTCTTCATCACAAATTTTTCTAGAAGTATAATTGCTTCATAAATAACAGCAGCCATGATTGCTAGAATAATGACACCTGTCATAACTAAGTCTAATTGGAATACCTGACCACCATAAACGATTAAATATCCGAAGACCTGCTTTAGATACTAGGAATTCTCCTGTAATGACTCCCACTAATGATAAACCAATATTAACTTTTAATGAGTTAAAAAAAGTAGTAATATTAGCAGGAATAACAATTTTGGTTAGAGTTTGGAGTTTACTTGCTCCAAAAGTCTGTGCCATTTTGATTAATTCTTTGTCTGTATTTAAAAAGCCATTTAAAATTTCCAACACGGTTACAATTAAGGAAATTGCAAGCCCCATTGTGACAATAGCTCCCATTCCTGCTCCTACCCAGATAATAATAACTGGACCAAGTGCTACTTTTGGCAAGCTATTTAATACTACTAAATATGGTTCTGACACCTTTGATAAAAAAGGGGACCACCATAAACAAATGGCAATAGCAATTCCTAACAGAACACCAGAAATGAAACCAATTAAGGTTTCGGTTAAAGTTACTCCTAAATGTTCTAATAAACCATTGGATGATAAATTTAAAAATGTGTTTAAAATTCTAGAAGGTTGGCTTGTGATGAAACTGTCGATTATTCCTTGATTTGCAAGGATTTCCCACCCTATTATAAATAGGAGTAGAATGAGTAATTGTGTAATAATTACTGCTATTTTTTCTTTTTTTACTTTTCTTAAGTATTTTTTTCTATCCTCTGATATGTTTTTTTCACGCATGTACATCTAGCTCCTTCCATATTGTGTCAAAGTATTTGCTAAATTTAGGGCTTTCTCTACAGTTGATAGGATTTCTGTTATCCATTTCAAATTCAATATTGTGTATATTTTTGACTGTTGCTGGTCTTTTCGATAGCACTATTACTCTGTCTGACATACTAATTGCTTCTGATATAGGTTAAAGTAGACACTTATTATTACAAAAAAAATTTAATTTTTTAAAATTAAATATAATATCCACCTGTTTATCTTGGTGTATTTCTATTCTATTAATAATTACCCTCATAAGATCTGGTGTTGGTTTTTCTAAATTTAAAAAATCTTTGATTACTTTTTGTAATTCCTCAATATTATCTTCTTTTTTACTCTTTTCATTGATTTCCTTTAATTCTTGATATTCTTCTTCGTTCTTTTTTATTTCATTATTGATGCTTTTAAATAGTCTATGATACATATCTCCTGAAATTTCATTATTTAATTTATCTATGTACATTTTGTCTAAATTCTTTCTTGCTACATTGATATCATGTTCTAGCTTTTTTAAGCTTTTATCATAATTTTGTTGTGTTTTGTAATCTTTTAATCTTAATTCTAATTTTTTGCTATCGATAGATAAAAATAATTCTCTTACTATCTTTATAACATTTTCTTCGAGTTTTGCATAACTAAAACCATGTGATGTACATAAATGCAATTTTGTATTCCTTCTGTAATTATTACATACTAAACTATAATAATTATCTTTTGTCCTCACTCTTATCCCAATTGTATGCTTGCATTCATAGCAAACTAATAAGCCATCTAATAAAAAATAATGTATTTTTTTATCTCTTTCATATTTTTTGGCTAAGCTCATATTTTGAACAGCATCAAAGACCTTTCGCTCAATAATTGCTTCGTGAGTATTTTCTACCACAATCCATTCTTCCTTTGGATTTTCTCTTAACTTTCTATTTTTATAACTTATCCTACTTACTTTATTTTGTACTGTTGTCCCTGTATACACTGGATTTGTTAATATTTTTTTTACAGCTCTTTTTTCCCATGCACTTTCTTTGTTTCGTCGTATTTTGGAGAATGTTTGATAATGATTGTTATTTAAATAATCTCTTATTTCAGAAAGTTTTTTTCCTCTCATAGCCATATCAAATATTATTCTTACAGTCTTTGCTTCATTTTCATCTATGGTTAACTTATTCTTGTCTTTAGGATTTCTTTTATATCCTAAAGCTGTTGTAGCTCCTACATATTTTCCATCTTTTTGCTTGGTATATAATGCGGTTTTTATTTTTTTGGATAAATCTTTTGAATACATGTCATTTAGTATCGCTTTAAATGGTGCAATATCATTATTTCCATTATTAATATCAAAAGTATCTATCCCATCAGTTACTGATATATACCTTACTTTGTTTTCTGGAAACCATTTTTCCATATATTCGCCTGTTTCTATGTAATCACGACCTAAACGAGACAAATCTTTTGTCACCACCATGTTAACTTTTCCATTATTTATGTCATTTATCATTCTCTTAAAAGCAGGTCTATTAAAATTTGTTCCTGTATATCCTTGATCTATATATATATCTACAAGTTCATATTGCCATCCTAAGTTTTCTACATATTCTACTAATAATTTTTTTTGATTTTTTACACTTTCACTATCATCATATCCTCTATCTAAATCTTCTTTTGATAACCTTATGTATATTGCTACTTTATAGGTTACATCTTTTATTTTCTCAAGCATTTTTCCTCCTTCCCATGCTTGATAAAAATGATTTAAATTTATCATAATATTATAACGCATACTATGATAAATCCAAATGCTCAAGCTCATACTTTTTTAGTTTTTGTGAAGGTTCTTTATGAACTTGACATAGAATTATCTTTTAATGTATTTGCTAAAAAGTTTGCAATTATTTTTTCTAGTTCTTCTCCGTTTTCGTTAAAATAAATGTTTATTTTAAAATCCTCTTTCACCTTGCCCTCCAATGTTTTAATTTTTACCATAATTCATTTATATGTAATAAAAATATGATTATGATATTTTGACCTTTTACTATATATACATTGGAGTTACTAACAAAATTCTCCCCTAACTTTAAAATTTTTTTCAATATTTACGACATAGTTTTTGAAAAAAAACCTCTCATATATCATGAGAGGAAAAGAAATAATATTTCTTTATTTGAATTTTTAAATAACAATTACATAGATATAAGCTCTGTTTGTGAGATAACTGAGTTCTTGAATTGATAGTAATTGACTATCACCAGCCTTCAGTGTAAATTTCTCTGTATTTTGTCCATAACTCATAGTGATGATGATTTCGTGCTCTCTACTATCAATTTGAATGGGTTCTGCATTAGCTTTTTCAGCTGTCGAATAGCATTTTTTACTGTCTAATAGTCCTGTCCCCACATAAGTTCCAAATCCATTAAGGAATCCATCAAAGGTAGCACTATGTTCGGCTGTAGTTATTGATACTGTTCCCACATTGCCTCCTTTAGAGAGCCATGTAATATATGGATAATGAGAGGCTCCGCTAGGATTTTCACAACTGTCCTCTAAGTTTTCAACTTTTTCATCCAAACTTTCACTATCTTGCGGTACACTGGATTCGGTTGTCTCGCTAGCTGTTCCACGTTCTGTTTGTGTTGTACAACACGCACATGTACATTTTTGCGAGTTGCATGCTGTCATCATTAATACTAAGATGATGTTTAAAATGAGAATAACCATCCGTTTCATATTGTGCCTCCTGTAATTGTTTCTCTGCCAACTAATAAGTTTATGTCAAAATTAACAATGGTACATTTATTGTAATTCGCTGTACCCACGAATAATTATGTTACTATTATACTATTATTTACTAATATATGCAAATAATGCAATTCAACCGATTTTCACTATTTAAAATATTAAACTATATCTATTAATAAGATTAAAAAATTCGACTTGCTAATAATATTCTTTACTGTTAATAAATTAGTTAAAAAATACATTCAAAAGTTAATTCAAAAAATTATACTTTGGTAGAATTGGCACAGCTTAAGCTGTACCAATCCTACCTCCACTCAGCCAAGTCAAGCATTTAACCTTTATAACTATTGATACAACTATATTTGCTTGTTTGCATACCTATGCCACTTTTCTTACTCAAAAAAATAGAAAATTGGCATACTTTTTGGTACAGCAATTTTCTAAAATTTACTGATATTTTTTCTTTAAAAGTTCAATGTTTTATAAGTCCAAATTAGATTTCTTCCATTTTTAATTATTTTTTCTATTCATTATTCACCATATATTAAAACTTCTTCTAAATCTTCATCTTCTAACAGTGACCCTTTAATGCTCCCTGTTGTTATAATATCAACTTGTTTTTCTAGTGCTTCTTCTAGTGCGAATTTTACTTCAACTAATTTGAATCCATGAGCAACATCTTCTGTCCTTACAATAATATCAATATCACTATCTTTCGTTTGTTTCTTTTTTGCATAAGACCCAAATACCCAAACATATAGCAAATTGTATTTTTTAGCAATAGGCTGTATTTTTTCTTTTATTTTTTCTAATTCAGACATTATATCACCTCTTTTAATATCTCTTGGCAAAATTCTTTTATTTTATCTGTTTCCTCATTAGCAACACTCCATAATATAGATTTATCAATAGTCTCATAATTGTGTACAACAATATCTCTCATTCCTGCAATATTTCTCCATGGAATTTGATTATATTCTGTCCTAAATTCTAATGGCAACTTTTTAACTAATTCTCCTATTTGTGTAACTGGTGTTAATATAGCATTTTGATAAATATTGTCATTTTCAAACTTTGAGTAGTCATCTCCAAAAAATTTTTTTGTATCATTTATTATATTACAATGCTTTATAATTGCTTTTAATACTTTCTGTGTTCTTTCATCTATCATAGTTATAACTCTCCTTTATTTTTCTTCAATTATATCACATAATATTTTATATTCGCAACCTCAATTTTATACTTGTTTCAAATGCTTATCCATATTTTTATAAATCCAAATTATTTTATCAAGCATATAGGTGTCTCATTTTGCCTATATCTTCTGATATGTCATGTGTTACTATGACAGCTGTTATATTTTCATTTTTCAATATTTGAAAGATATCATTGGTAACCATAATTCTAGTTTGATAATCTAATGCGGAAAAGGCTTCGTCTAATAATAGTATATTCGGCTTGATAGCAAGTGTTCTAATGAGTGCTGCTCTTTGCCTCATTCCTCCTGAAAGTTGGGTTGGATATTTGTCTTTGAATTCATAAAGTCCATATTTTTTTAGTAAGTCTAATACATATGCTTCATTTTCTTTTGTCTTCTTATGACCTATTTCTAAGCCAAATAAAACATTGTCATAAATACTTCTCCATTCTAATAAACTGTCCTTTTGAAGCATATATCCTGTATTTCCATCTATTTGGATATCGCCTTCTGTTTTTGGCTCTAATCCTGCAATAATGGAAAGAAGTGTTGATTTTCCACATCCACTTGGACCTATAATGCTGACAAATTCACCTTCTTTGACAGAGAAATTGATATTAGATAAGGCTTCTACTTCTCCATTTTTCGCTTGGTACCTTTTGCTTACTTTCTTTAGTTTTAATACTTCTTTCATAAGTACCTCCTAGTTTTTTATATTCTTAGGAAAGTCATCCACGATAGTGGTGAGTTTCCTTAGAAAATAAATATTGCAGAAGTTAGATTTTGTAGCAGTTTATACTGCATACAAAATCTTAATTCTGTTTTTAAATTCATCATATTGTATTTTATGAAAGTAGACATAATTGTGTGCTACCTTATTCTAAACATTTGCCCTGGGTGAATTCGGTTTGGATTTTGAATATGATTAATTCTTATAATATTAGCAATACTTGTATTAAATCTTCTTGCAATACTCCATAATGTGTCTCCTCTTCTAACAGTATAAATTCTATGTCCACAGTCCCCATAACAACTAGTTCGTATTTGTAATTTTTGTCCTGGATGAATTAAATGAATATTTTGAATATTATTATCTGTAGCTATTTGTTCAACTGTTGTACTATACCTTTGTGCAATATGGGATAAGGTATCTCCTTTTTGTACTGTATATATTTCTACACCCCCAGAACTTCCTCCTGTGTTTTTTACTGGTACGATTAAAGTATTTCCTGCATAAATAAGATTTGGATTTGCAATGTTATTTAGTTTCACTAATTCTGATACAGTTGTATTGTATTTTACTGCAAGTTCAGATAAGGTATCTCCCCACTTGATGGTAATTTTTTTCGTTTTTTCTGGTGTTGGTTCATTTCCGCCTCCCTCATCTGGTGGATTTACTGGTGGGATGGTAGAGTTGTCGTCTAAGAATACTTCTTTTGTGAATTTATCTCTATCAACATATCCCTTAATTCCATTAATTCTTCCATTGTCTGCATATTGCCAACCTGCCCAACTTTTCCAAGTTCCACTGTTTGTTGGACGTTCTGCCCCATATTCTGCTACCCATAAAGGATATTTAGTATTTTCCCCAGACCATATATTACTTGCTGTATAGGCATTACTATATAAAATAGCTTGTTTTCCACTTAATCTTTCTACTTCTCTTAAAAATGTAAGTCCTATTCGATTAATTTCTGCTTTATTTAAGTTTCCAAATGTTTCAAAATCCATTGCTAATTTGCAGTCTATGTCTTTTCCCGAGGCACGTGCCACGAAGAACTTTGCTTCCTTTTTAGCTGCTTCTTCTGTTCTTGCAACTACATAATGATATAACCCAACTTTTAGTCCATTTTCTTTTGCTTTTTGATAGTTCCTTTCCAAATATGGATCTATGTAATATGTACCTTCACTTGCTTTAATGTACACTACTTGAATACCAGCTTCTTTTACTTTTTTGAAATCAATTTCTCCTTGGTAGTTACTGACATCTATTCCTTCATAGAGCACCTCATCAGACGGTTCAAATGCTTGAGATGTCGTTGGTAATACATAGAATAGAAAACTAAAACATATTAAGATGATAAATATTATTTTCATTTTTCTTTGTACCATAAAAAAGCTCCTTTCATAAGTTTTATATATCTTATGAGAGAAGCTTTTTTGTGTGATTAGCAAACTTCATATGTAATCAATTTTACTTGATTTGAAATATATTTATTGTTTTCATCTATTGGCTTACTTAAGTCTGTGCTTAAATATTTTTTGTTATCGTCTGCAAAAACAGTAACTACTGGTACTTTTATTTCATCTTGTAATAGAATACAACCTAAGAAATTCGCTCCTGACGAAATTCCAACTCCTAGTCCTAAGTCAGATGACAATTTTCTTGACATGTTAATAGCATCCATATCATGAATGAGAATCACTTTATCAATTTCGTTTTTATCAATTAAAGCAGGAATGAAGTCATCTCCTATTCCTTCTATCTTATGTGGTCCAAATATTCTATTCTTAGAAATTAATGGCATACTATCTGGCTCAATGGCAACCACTTTTGCTTCTGGGTAATTTCTTCTTATCTTTTTTCCCACTCCTATGAGAGTTGCACCAGTTCCTACTCCTGATACAAATCCTCCAACATCTTCTGGAACTTGATTAATAATTTCTTGCCCTGTTGTTTCATATTGTGCTAAGAGGTTGTCTTGGTTGGCAAACTGATTCGCTAGAAAGCCATTTATTCTTTTTGCTAATTTTTGTGATTCTTGGATACATCTTTTAAATCCCCCTTGTTCATGTGAAAATGTTGTAACTTGTGCCCCATAGCTTTTCATTAATTGTATTCTTTCTTTACTTACCCAATTTGGCATAAAAATATATACTGGATGATGATAATATTTTCCTAATGCTGCCAAAGAAATTCCTGTATTTCCACTTGTCGCTTCTATAATAGGCATTCCTTCTTTTAAAGCTCCCCTTTCCTTTGCCTTTGTAATAATGTAATAAGCTGCTCTGTCTTTGATACTTCCTGTTAAATTATAGCTTTCTAACTTTGCATATATGTAATTTGTTTTGTAATTGTATTGATACTGTATTTTAATTAATGGGGTGTTTCCTATTGTCTTTAACATATTTGTCCTCCTTTATTCCTATTTTGATATATTGTATACAGTTTAGATATAAAGAGTTAATAATTTTTTCTAATATACTTAAATTATAATACCTCCATTTTTCTTTATATAGCACTTGAAAAGTGACTTTAAATTCTAATATACTTAAATTATAATGCCCAGTTTGGTATGCCTGCACTAATACGACCGATATACCTTTAAATTCTAATATATTTATATTATTTGTTTTTATATTATATCTTGTGTCAATTGTCAACAATGTTTACCAAATAACCTTTTAAATCGTATTTTTATTGCTACAGGACATATAATGATTCTTTATTTAATTTGTTTTATATGATTAATATAAAATTCTCCTTTTTTCTTATACATCTCTATGATATCAAAATGAATATATTGATTTTCTAATTTATGAAGATGTAAATAATATCTTGTAGCATTCCAGATATGTTTTTGTTTTCTCTCATTAACTGCTTCACAAGGCATACCATAATGCCTATTTTGTCGTGTCTTTACTTCGATGAATACATATTCACTTTTATCTTTTGCAATAATATCGATTTCGCCTTGCCTGCATTCAAAATTTCTTTGTATAATTTTATAGCCTTGTTTTTCTAAATATTTAGTGGCTTCTTCTTCTCCCTCTTTTCCTAGTTCGTGTCGTGCATACATGGTTTTCTCCTTTTTATTTATAATTTCTAATATATACATTTCCTGGTAATTGCTTGATAAATCCATCTAATTCAAGCATAAATAGAGCTTCTGTTACTTTTGCTATTTCCAAATGTAGTATCTTTACAATATTGTTAGCTGAAATTGGAAGTTGCCCAATTAAGTTATAGATTTGTTGGTATTCTTCTGGTATTTCTTGAGTTTGGTATTTCTCATCTTCATTATAGTATTGCAAAATGTCGCTTCCAGAAGTTACTAGCTGTGCTCCCTGCTGAATGAGTAAATTAGGTATATATCCTGTTGGGGTATCTAATGGGTGTGGTATGCAAAATACCTCTTTGTGCTGACTAATAGCATGTTTAGCCGTAATAGATGTACCACTTCTATACCTTGCCTCTATCACTAATACCCCCATAGCTAAGCCACTAATGATTCTGTTTCTTTTGGGAAATTTTGCTTTGTCTATTGGTGTTTCTGGTGGATATTCTGTGACAATACAGCCTCCATTTTCTATGATTTTTTGATATAGATATTGATTTTCTTTTGGATAAATATGGTCAAATCCGCTTCCTAATACTGCTATGGTTTTTCCCTCTTCATCCATAGAATTGATATGAGCAATGGAATCAATTCCTCTTGCTAGACCACTTACAATACAAATTCCTTTTTTTGATAGCTCTCTTGCAAATTTACTAGCACATTTTTCTCCATATTTAGTATAATTTCTTGTGCCTACAATAGCTATAGCATCTTGGTTTAGTAACTTTTCATTTCCTTCTACATATAGTCTTTCTGGTGGATTTTGTATTTGTAATAGTCGTTTTGGATAGCCTTCATCTTTTTGTGTTATGATTTTCAATTTTTCCTCCTATTTTATTAATGTTTACAATCTCGCTTTTCTCGATTGCATCAGCTATCTATACAGTGGTTTCACTCCTTACAGCTAGTTGAAATACTTCTTATCTAAGCTTCTATATTGTATGGCTTCTGCAATATGATTTTTTTGTATTTGTGCTGAACTTCCTAAATCTGCAATTGTTCTTGCTACTTTTAGAATACGTCCATAGGCCCTTGCACTAAGTCCTAATTTTTCAAACGACATCTCTAGTATCTTCTTGCTTTCTTCATCTAATTTACAGTATTTTTCTATTAATTTTGGAGTTAGTGCTACATTAGAATAGATAGCTTCTTTCTTATACCTTTGCCTTTGAATTTCTCTTGCTTGATTGACCCTTTCTTTTATTTCTTGTGAACTTTCTGTTTTTTCTTCTCTTCCTAATTTTTCATATTTGACAGGGCTTACTTCTATTTGAATATCAATTCTATCTAATAAAGGTCCGACTTATCTTTCCCATATATTTACTGATTGTTTGCGGGTTGCAAGAACATTCTTTATCTGGTGAACCATAATATCCACAAGGACATGGATTCATGGAGGCAACAAACATAAACTCACAAGGATAAGTAAAACTAGCATTTACTCTACTAATTGTGACTGTTCCATCTTCTAATGGTCCTCGTAAAACTTCTAAAGTATGTTGATTAAATTCTGGGAGTTCATCTAAGAATAAAACACCATAATGGGATAAACTGATTTCTCCTGGCTTTGGAATTCTGCCTCCTCCTACTAAGGAAGTAGCTGAAATAGTATGATGTGGTGAACGAAATGGTCTAGTTGTGATAATGGGAATTTCTGGTTTTAGGTTCCCTGCTATACTATGAATTTTAGTAATTTCTAGGGCTTCTTCAAAACTTAGTTCTGGTAAAATAGATGGAATCCTTCTAGCTATCATAGTTTTTCCGCGAACCTGGGCTTCCGAATAAGTAAACAGTTATGTCCTCCTGCTGCAGCAATTTCTACTGCTCTTTTGACATTTTCTTGTCCTTTGACATCTGCAAAATCTAATAGTTCTTGTTGACAATTTGCGATACATTCTTTCCAATTAGTATGATAACTTTGTATCTTTGCATCACCATTAAGGTAATTTACTACTTCTGTTAAATCATAAGCTCCTAATATTTCTATTCCTTCTATTACAGATGCCTCTTTTGCATTTGCTTGTGGCAAGATAACTCTCTTTATTCCTAACCTTTTAGCTTCAATGCAAATTGGTAGAACTCCTGCAATTGAGTTTAAATTTCCATTTAATGATAGTTCTCCTATAAGTAGTGTATCTTCTTTGCCTTTTCCATAAATAATGTCTAAACTCATTAATATACCAACTGCAATGGGTAAGTCAAATATAGATCCTTCTTTTTTAATATTTGCTGGTGCTAGGTTGACTACAATTTTTCTACTAAATAACTCATATCCTGAATTTTTAATGGCTGTTCTTACTCTTTCTTTTGCTTCCTTTACGCTTGTATCAGGAAGTCCTACAATGTCCCATGTTGGCATTCCAGATGAAATATCTACTTGTACATCAATTAAAAAGCCTTGTAAGCCCTGCAAGGTCATAGTTTTTGTAATGGATAACATTTTTATTTTCTCCTTTAGGATTTTTTATTTTATCAAGAAATATGTTTTGAAATAATTCCTTTGAAATAAATTTATTTGAAATAATAATATTATTGTAGCGAATCATTTTTACTTTTGCAAGTATTTTAATGAATTTTATTTAATCTGATTCATTTGTCTGCACTTTTTGTCATTTTTCTGCTTTTTTTGACAAGTTTTTTAGCGTTTGTTGTATTATTTATAATGTTTTTTTACTTTTTGTGGGTTGTTGACTAATTTCTACAAACTTCGACCACGCTCTAATGTTATAATTATGTTAACAGATAAGATAAGTATCCTAATCAAATTTTATCGAAAATTTATTCTTATCAAAATTTTTTCAAAAAATAGCAAGAGCATATTTTTTTCTACCCTTGCTATTTTTCTATGTTATTAGCTATAATCTATTAAATAGATTTTTCTTTTATTTCTACCAATTTTAATTTACCCTTACACTTTCCACAACAATATCTTTTTATTAAGTTTGCATTAAATCTTTTGCGATAAATAACTTGACCACAATTTTGGCATTGAATTTTATATTTGTAGTCATTTACTTCTACATACTCTAGTTGGCTTGCTTTATAATCTTCCTCTATATTTCCTTTCGTAGTAATGTGATATCCTAATTTTTGATTAATATAATTAGCGTATTTTTTGAATTCTTTTCCATGATTGTTACAAAAAGGAATACAGTGTATTAGTTCATGTAGTATAGTATTTTTAATGACATCTTCATTTAATTGCATAATCCAATTGCTAATTTCAATATGATGATCATTAAATTTTTCATATTTAATAATTCTATGTCTTCCCCTTTTAATTACTACTTTGTACCTTTTGTCTGGATTTTCTTGTTTACAACATCCATATCGTTTGCTTGCTCTTGTTGTTAATTGGATATCAATATTTCCAACTAATTTTTTATTCTTTATGTCAACTCCTATTGATGTTAGTTCATTTAAGCATTGGTTATAAAGACTATTTAATTTCTGTTCTTCCACCATTAACTCCTTAATAACTTTTGTAATAGTTAATTATTTTTTCGAAATGAAATTCTTATTTGTCTGGTTTCATTTTGCTTTCCTTTATTATCTGTTCATAATTCAATATGCAATATATTTTTTAAATTATCAATTGTGACATCTTGGTAGCTTAAATAAGATAATAGTGATACTAGTTCTAGACCTTGCATTCTTTTACCGTGATTGTTTGAATACTTTTTTTGGCAACTTCTTTGATTTTTTCTATATTTTCATATGCTTCTATTAAATCATTATCTCTTTTTATCGCATCACTAAAATCAACAAAAGCTTTAGTAATCATTCTATCTTTAATTGTTTTTGTATCTCCATCAAATTTGTCTTTTAAATTATCTTTATTATAATCCAATATCTCTTTAACAGCTATCATAATTTCAGGCAATACTTCATCTATCTTTAGCAAATAAATTGTCCTCATTGAATTTTTTATTATTATGTTTATATAAAAAGGCGTTCTTAATAGGTCTGCATATCTTTTATTTTCAGACATTTCTTTAATAACTTGGTATTGATTTTTCAATAAGTTTAGTTCTATCTCACTAATTTCACTCACTTCATATGAAACTATATTATATTTTGACTCTATTTTTATAAAAGCATTTTTATCGCTTGTCCTACAAGATGTTATTATATATGCATTTTCATATTTTTGTACAACATTATATAATGATTCCAACAAATCTAATTTTGTTTTAGAAGCATCAGCAATAAATTCTAAAGCATCTTCTATTTTTTTGCCTACTCATGATTTAAGCTGACTCTTTTTCCAAAATTATAACTAACAATATCTTCAGTTTGTTGCTTCCATGATTTTATTACCTGAATATTATATTTATTCTCATCACTATCAATTAGTTTTGCACAACTTTGACATAGCCAAATTCCATTATTTATACTTTTTCTTTGCTCTTCTGACATATTTCCATCATATCTAGGTCCTCCAGGTGTAGTAGCACATATATGAGCTGCAACCCCAATATTATTAATTCCGTTTTTACTATCTGGACCTATTGTCATTTTTCTACAATTAGGATTAGAATATACATATGCTACTCTTTTTGCTAATTTATTTTTTACTGCATATGTAAAATTGTCTCTCTTATCATTTTTCATTAATATCACGTCCTCTTATTTCTTACATTTTAAAGCTACTTCTATTAATAGTTCTTCTAATCTTCGATTTCCACAATATCTATCAAACTGATTAAATATTTTTTTATCTTCAGTTATTTCTTTTGATATCCATCCAATTACAAAAGAAATACCAATTATTGAAATTATTGCTATTGGAATCATATTCCAAAATCCTATATTATCAGTCAGACTTTGAAGGGCTATTTCCCATATTGTTAAAAATAGTGTTCCTATAATAATTGGATTTAAATACTTAATTTTGTTTTTTTCTCTTTTGCTTCTAATCTCTTGAATTAAAATTTCAATTTTATTAATTGTATTTATCTTATTATTTTTACAATATTTTATAATCCATTGATTTTGGAATTCATCAATTTTTCTATATACACTTCTCATATATTTTAAACTAATAAAAGACTTCGATGATTTACTTACTTGTATTTCTTTTCCAATCTCAACAACAAAAACTAATTGACTTACAAAAAATAGTATAATCATTATAAAAAAATAAAATAATATGTAATTACTTTTCTTTAAACATATAACATTTATGCAATATATTATTGAATTTAATATTATTCCTACTTTCCAAATAATATTTGCAAGATTACTTTTAATTGCACATTCGGTATTATATTTATTTAATAGTTTTCTCATTTTGATTTCTCCTTATAAACATAAAAAGCAAAATAATTCACTATATATTTTGCTTTTCTTTTGTTATTTATTATAAGCTTTATTAAATACTTTTTTTATAATCAATGCTTGTCTGCCAAACCATTCAAATGCTTCTTCCCATTCCTCTTGATTATTTACATCACATTTCTTAATAGCCTTTATTCTTGAAGCATTTTTATTATCTAATCTTTGCCATTTACATTTTAAGTATGTTTTCTCTTCAATCATATATTTATTTTCATAAAATAAGTCATATATTTCTTTATTATTGTCAATATAAACCTCTATTCCTATTTCATTTCTTTGCGTTGCACAAGTCAATGAGATATGATATTCAGAACTTCCCATAGGTAAGTCATACCAATGTTGTGGCAAAGCTTTTCTTTTATTAAATTCTTTTAAATACTCTTCATTACTTGCACCATATTCTCCAAATGCTTGCCAAAATTCGCCTTGCAATTTTTGAGCTTTTCCTAGACCATTATTTGTTTTTTGTGTCTTTCCCCAATCATTTGGTTTTGAAACTATATTGAATTTTGGTGTTGCTAGTGAATCTCCTATTTTCCAAACTTCAATTTCTAACAAGAAAAATCCAACTTCTTCATCAGTATGTGTATTTAACCATTCAATAGCTTGTCTATGTTCATCTCTTGCTCTTTTTACTATCCAAATAATAGTTTTAGCATCCTTGCCAGAGGCATAAGTAATTATTTTTCCTAGATGATCATGATTTGAATCCTCAAGCTGATTTTCAATGACAACTTTTCTATCTGTTCCTTCTTCTTTTCCCTTTTTTACTTTTTAATTACAATAATTTAAATATTTATTCATCTTATTATAAATAACATTCATTGAATAATTCTCCATATACTGCCAATCTGGAATTCCTTTTTTATTTACAGGTAATAATATTCTAAGATTTGGAAGGTCTGTACTCGACAATTGATTTCCATATGAAGAATGTTGTGTATTCATTTTTATCATAACTTTAAGAAATTCAGCTATATATTTATTCATTTTTCTATCTTTTAATATCAAAGCATGAACTTTCATATCAAGTGATGCTTTATAAGGATGGTAAAATACACTGCCTAAAAATGATACACTAATAAAATTTTCAAATTCACGATAATTTTTATCTTTTGATTCATAGAAACCGTCCACACCATTATTAGTATCTCTAACTGTAATTCTAGGAGATTTGCTACATATTAGCTTATTTTTTGGCACATATGCTCCTGTATGTGTTTGAACTCCATTAGTTCCCTTAAAAGTTTCAAATAAATCTTTAATTTTAAATGGTGCCCATGTTTTATTTTCTAAATTTTCAACATTCTTAACACAGTCTAATTTATCAACATTATCATATAAATAATCTTTTCCATTCATAATCATTTTAAATTCAAAAGTTAATGAATCATTTATGGAATTTTGAAATTCTTCTTCTGTTGGAATATCTTCATTAAAATAATAATATGAGTGTAACCATTCCTCATCTTTCGTAATTTTTGTTTTTACACAATAATTAGTATCTTCTTCAATTCTATCAAACCATACATCTAATAAATGTTGTTTCTTATCTTTTGCTGCTTCAGTTTCAACTAATCCTATATGTTTTTGAACTTCATAACCATCATCTTCAAAATTTATAAACTTACATATCTTTTCTTCTGAATGAGGTATCCCTGCAGTAAAAATAGCTATACATGGCATCGTTCCAACTCTATAAAATGTATCTTTACTCAATGTTATTATTCCTTCTAGAGTATGATGTTTTAATATATTTTCTCTTATTGATTGCTCTTCACTTGTTTTTCCCGTAAAACAAGATTGAGGAACTATAACAGCACATCTTCCTTCATAAACTAAAGAATCTAGCAAATGTTCAATAAATGATATCTCATATAAATCAGGATTGTCCTTACTACCTTGAGAATACGGTGGATTCATTAAACCAACTGTTGGTTGATTTAATTGTATCTTATTTGGATTAAGGCTTAGAAAATCATCATTTATTAGATTACTTTTTCCATCTCCCCTTAATATCATATTAGTAGTTGCTATTGTAAACATATCTACTCTCTGTTCAATTCCATGTAATTGCCTTTGTTTTATATTCCTTTTTTGATTTTCATCATTAGGATCTTTTAACATTTTATGCATTGCAGCCACCAGAAATCCTCCTGTACCGCAACATGGATCAATTACAATATCGTTTGGTTTTAGATCAACTAGATCACAAAATAGTTCAGTTATATGTTTTGGAGTTAATATTATCCCTAGTGTCTGCCCACTTCCTCCAGAGTAACTCATAAATTCTCCATAAAATCTTCCTAAATAATCTTCTGAAGAATTTGTATATTTAATACTTTTGTATAATTTCTCATTCAAAAATTTAGTAAAAAATTTTAATGGTGTTTCACCTAATTTTGAATTAATTTCATTCAATTTTGGACTTTCTTTTATAATATTAAATTGATTTTTTATTTTATCTTTTTTTATCTCTGGTGCTACATTAGATCTATTTAAATTTGCTTCAATCGCATCGCTTATTTTTGCACCATCTGTTTTTACAGTATCTCCTGTTAAGTCATCAATATTAAAATTCTTAAATTCTGCTTCTCTCAATGCAAGCAATATTCCTGAAACAATTAATGGCTTTTCTTCATCTTTAATATTGCCATAATTTCTAAGATGTTCATGAAGTTCTGCAGCATCCCTTAATATTTCAGAAGTTTCTTTCTCTTTATCTGTACTTTCTTTTAAAACTTCTCTAATATAATATTCTTCTATATTCCATTCATTAAATGATATAAATGATTCTACATCTTCTAATTCTCTATAATATTCCGTTTCATCTACGTATATTGGTGAAATCCTATGTCTTTTTTCATTTCCAGATACTCCTATTGCTATCGCTTTTTTATATGTTGAATTTTTTATAATATGTTGGGCATAAAATAAAGCTCCATTTACAGCATAATCTTTTATATCTTTCTGTTCTTTACTAATATTTCCTTCTTCATCTCTCTTAATATGGTTTTTCACCTCTGCTTTGTCCTCTATGACAATAACATAATCTTTATTCACGCCACAAAATTCTGGATATCCAACATTTCCAGTTCCATTTTTTGAAGCTGTCTTCAAAGCATTATCAATTTCTAATATATTACATCCTTGGGCAGTCAAATTAATTTTTGCCTCTTTTAATAGATCATTAACCCATAAGTCTGTATTTATTTCTTTTTTTGACATATTTCTTCCTCCATTCATAAATGTTATATCATATTTAAAGAAATTTGTCTACGGTATAAGACATTTTTCTTTGGACACATATCGATATCTTTATTATTTCAGCTTTTATAAGCAAAAATTTTTTTCTTTTATATATTATCAAACATTTGTTTCTTTTGCAATAACTTTTATAAATTTTCTTAAATTTTTTTATACGCATTCCTGTACCAGTTTTATCTTTCATATCTTCTATCTTTCTTCTTTTGTTTTCCTTTTTCCATTGATTTTTCTTCAGTTTCTCTTATTTGTTCTCTCATTTTAGGTACATTGTCTGTAACTTCATCACACATTCTAATTTCCTGTTTCACTCTTTTTAATTCAGTTGTAACTGATATTATTTGCTTTGTAATCTCATTTTTCTCTGTTTCATTATCTACTTTTCCTCTTTTATAATATAATCTATTTCTAGCATTTAATATATCTTGCTTTTCTCTTAACTTCTTTGTTTTTAGTTCATCTACATTATCTAGTGTTTCCAACTTATACTTGCATAAGAATCTTATTCTTTCTGAATACATATCCATCTTTTTTACTTCTTCTCTCATTTTTGGAGTCAGTTTATGTTGCACATTATTTCTTTTATGCAGTCCCAATAAAAATCTATAGTAATAATATAAAGCAATTATTCCTTTAGGTTTATATGTCTTTTTAAAAACACTTTTTCTCCCATAAAACTTTAAAGTAGCCCTTTTATATGGAATTATTTTTTGTCTTGGAATAAAATCATTTGCTATTATTCTTTGTCTAATATTTTCTACTGAATATTCTTCTCCAAAAGCTCGTTCCACTCTAATATTTCTCTTATATGGTTCTCTCTTTATACATAATTTATTTGCTCTATAATAATAGCTATATCCCATTGATGATAAATACTTCTGGAATTCTTTTTTGAGTATAAGAATGTTTTATTGCATAGTCTAAATCTTCTTTTGCAAATTTATAATAATCTGAATCTCTGATAGATTTTTTATAGAAGTTTTCAAAATTAATTCCAGATTTACATGTCTTTTCTTCTAGCACTCTTAATCCATATTCATCACATAAGTCATCTGACGTTTTTCTTAACAAAGCAGTATTGCTTAAATTACTATAGTATTTAAGTCCATCTTTAAATGAAACTGAATTTACTACAAAATGATTATGGATATGCTCTGTATTTAAATGAGTTGAGACTACAACTTGAAATCTATCTCCCCACATTTCTTCAGCAAGTCTAACTCCTATTTCATGAGCAATTTCTGGAGTAACTTCTCCTTTATCGAAAGATTGATAACCATGAAAAGCAAGTATTCCATCTTCTTTTCCATATAATGTTTTTACAAGTTCCATTTGCTTAACTGCATCTTCTACTTTGCAATTAATTCCTGTTGTAAAAAATTGTTTTTCAGTTTTGTCTGGATTAGTTGCATATGAAATTAAATCTCTTACACTAGAAAAATTGTTAAATTGATTATAATATTTATTTTTAGTTTTATCTTTATCAGTAGCATAATCTACAACATGATCTATTCTACTTTCTACCTTCCATAAACTCGTTGTCGCCATTCTAATTTTTACCTCACTTTCATATTAAAAAGGGGATTGGGGATTTTCCCCATATAGAATTTCGAGCTGACGAAATTCATTGCTTGCTAATACAATTATTCACTACTATAAGTACCTAATTTGGTACTTATTTTTATTAAATTTATTCTATATTTTGAAAAATACTTGGACTTTTTTTATTAAAATCCAAGCACTTTTCTATTCATTTCTATTTACTTTTTTTATCTTTTATATTAAAATATATTTATAAATATTGGGGTTAGTATTTTTAGTTTTGCGGACTTATACTAACTCTTTTCTTTTATCATTTCCATAAATAGCAATGCCTTTACACATCTCATATAATCTTGAAATTATTGAATCTACAATCTCATAATTCTTATTATTTGCAAGTCTTTCTCTCAATTTATCTCGATTATAATTTGTAGTTATTATGACTGGTAAATTATTTTCGTAACGATTATTTATAATTGTAAATAACTTTTCTAGTGTCCATTCGCTTGGTCTTTCTTTTCCCAAATCATCTATTATTAACATATTTACTTTAGAATATTTTTCAATAATATATCCTTCTTTTTCACCATCTGAATTATAACTATCTTTAATATCATTTAATAAATTAATTAATGTTCCGAATACAACTGGTATTTCATTTTTTATTAATTCGTTAGCAATACTTGCTGCTAAATGTGTTTTTCCAGTTCCAACTCCACCTGTTATAAATAAGCTACCTTTTTCTACTTTTTTAATATAATTTTCTGCATATTCTTTTGCTTTATTAATAGCTTTTTTATTTTCCGATGTTACTTTATAATTATTAAAACTGTATGATTTTAACCTAATATTCATCTTGCTATTATTGTATAATTTATTAATTATATCGTTTTTTCTTTGTATTTCTGTCTTGATTTCTTTTTGCTTTTTTTCATAATCAATCTTTTCCCAGTATATTTTAGACTCTTCACAATCACATCTTTCAGCTTGTCCTTCTATTGAAAATTGTCTATTATTTAATTGAAATAACAATTCTTTTTGTTGTAACTCTTTACCACAAAATTTGCAATTTACTTTATTTAAAGTTGTTGTCTGAATCATATTTTCTCCTTAAAACCACTTTCATTTTCTAAATTACTTATATCTTGTCTATTCTTATCTTCAGTGTTACTTGATGTTACTATAACGTTACTATCTTTCTGTTTGTCTCTATATTCTGTTGTCTTCTTCTGTTTGATTCTCGGAGCTTTTCTAACTCATCGGCACTTTGGTACATATCCCAATTTTTTATACAAATTGTATCTTTTTCAACAATAATCATGTCAAGTTTGTGTAAATCTTGTATAATCTTATCCAGTTTATTCAATGTTTTGTGCGTAACCTTTGCAAGATCTTCTTTTGACATTGGAATATTTTCTCCAAGTAAGATAGCTCCGTGTTGATTGCTTTTTGCTGCTAATGTTAAAAGTTGAATCCATACTCTAAAATAGGTGTCCCCGTCTCTATTTCTGAGTAACTTTTTCATTTTTTCATTATCAAAAATATCTGTGTAGACTTTTAACCACTGGACTTGTACCATCTTCTTACCTCCTTCCTATTGTACCGATGCTTTTTCTTTTTGTGTTAGATATTCATCTAATACTTTCACTCTAAATAAATACTTTCCGCCGACTTTAGAACAAGGAATTTGCTTTCTTTTTGCTAATTGATTAATGAGCCAATATGATATTCCTAAATAGTCAGCTACTTCTTTCATTGTTAGTGTTGTCCTTTTTACTTCCTGTACCACTGATAGATACCCCCTTTCCCTCTAAATTCTTATTTAATTGAAAACTTTTGTAAAAAATTATGATATCTATTGATTTTTTATTTTATTTATTGTAAAATAATATTGTGAGAAATTCATATTAGATATTTTTGATTTTTTACATTCACATTATATATACCTTTTCATTAAAAGTCAAGGAAATTCATAAAATACATTTTAAATTTATCACAAAATATACTAAGGAGTTGACAAGTAATGTTTAAAAACCCCGAAATACCAACTGATAATGGTTTCACTATATGGTTTAATAAAAAAGAAAAAAAGGAGTTCTATGTAACACCTTTAATGAATTGTAATTTAACATTTAATAAAAAAATAAATAATACATATAAAGAAATATTATTAGAACATTCTACATATAAATTTCCTAACACAAAATGTTCTTTGATTAAAAGAGATTATTTTCATCCTTTAGAAGAAAAATATGGAATGTTCCTAATTAGATTTTTAAATGCTGACTTTTCAAATTCTCTAACATCTTATAATACTTTCTTTGGATTTTATGGAATTGAACTATTAAAAGAATATGTAAATGACATATCTAAAACAAAAACATGTGAAATTCCTAGCGAATTTTTTAAATATTATACTGAAATTTTTGAGCAGTCAAAAGAAAGGATTATAGAATTACAAGAGAAAATTAAAGAGTGCGTTGACTTTGTATATAATTTAGATAATTCAGATTCTTATAAGGACGAGCTATCTCATATTAAATTTCTATCTTATGCTTTAAGAAACGATTTATACAATTATACTAGGCAAACAAATATCTATTTTAATACTTTATTTGTTAATGGAACAGATGGATTAAGTCCAAATCTAGCAAATCCTAATAAAATTAGAAAAAGCATCAAAGATGGAAAACTAAGCTATAAAACAAGTCACATCTATTACTCATCATACTTATCTAATATGATATTTGTTTCTTTAAATGAAATTGCAATGAATACATATGTTACTATTAAAAAATGTCAAAATTGTGGTAAATACTTTATTCCTACTTCAAAGGAATCCGAAATATATTGTGATATTGTTTACTATAATAATGAAAAATCTTGTAGGATTATAGGAGCTGCTGAAACATTTAAGAAAAATATTGGAGAAGTCGAGGCTTATAAATTATACAAGAAAACATATCAAAGAATACTAATGCAAATTCAAAGAGGAAAAATAAATCCTTATAGTGAAAAAGCAAAATATTTTGCACAATGGAAACAATCTTCTCAACAAAACTTAAAAAAATACAAACAAGGAAAAACAACTGAAAGCGAACTAAACGAATGGATGCAAAAAAGTATTGATAAATTTGATAAATATGATGAAAAAGATATTTAAATAAATATATACATATCCTCTCCCACCCATAGGTATGCCGAAAGGAGGTGAAAAAGGCAATGGCTGGGAGTATTGAAAAAAGAGGTGAAAATACTTACAGGTTAATAGTGTCAACTGGTAAAAATTTAGATGGTTCTCGAGCTAAAAGAACAAAAACAATTCATGGTTCTCGCAAAGATGCAGAAATAGCATTAGCTGAATTTCTAACTGAAGCAAGTCATGGACTTATTCCAGAAGGAAAGCCTATAACATTCGAAGAATTTTTTCATGTATGGCAAGTAAATTATGGTGAAAAAGAATTAGCACCATCCACTTACAAAAGATATGTAAGAATGTTAGAAACTCGAATTTTACCATATTTAGGTTCTTTTACTTTAGAAAAAATCAAACCAATAGATCTTATGAAATTATATGATATGCTAGAACAAGATACACAAATACGAAGACTTGCTAAAAATAATGGAGAAAGAACTTTAAAACCATTATCTAAGAAAACTATTCTAGAACATCATAGATTAATAAGCTCTATGCTACACAAAGCTGTATATTGGCAACTAATACCATTTACCCCTGCTGATAGAGTTCAACCACCAAGAGCTTCTAGAGCAAAACGTAAATTCTATGATGATGAACAATGTAAAGTTCTTTTAAATAACTTAAATACACTTCAGGAAAATGAATTTAAATATAAAGTTGCAATCATTTTAGATGTTTTTACAGGAGCAAGACTTGGAGAATTAATGGGACTTGAATGGAATGATATTGATTTCAAGAATAAAGAAATTGCTATAAATAAAGCAAGTCAATATCTTCCTGAAAAAGGTATATATACAAAAGAACCGAAAACATCAAGTTCCTATAGAAATGTTTCTATACCTGATTCAGTAGTTGAAATGTTAGAAGAATATAAATTATGGTATGACAATCAAAAAGAGCTTTGTGGTGAATTTTGGCACGATTCTGATAGGTTATTTGTTCAAGATAACGGAAAACCTATGCACCCAGATACAGTAAACAAATGGTTTGGTAAATTTATTAAAAGAATAGGACTACCTGTAATTAATTTTCATGGTATCAGACATACAAATGCTACTCTTCTTATTTCACAAAATGTAGATGTAGCAGTTGTAGCAGCAAGACTAGGACATGCTCAAATAAGTACAACATTTAATTTCTATGGCCATTCTCTAGCTTCTCATAATAGAAGTGCAGGTATAGTCTTGCAAAATTTATTAGTAGATAAAAACTAATTACTCTTTTTCAATATAATTACAAAAATTGCTTTTTAAAACCACAAGTCGTATTTTAGTCTATTTTAAAGGGGTTTGACAGCCTGTGTCCCCAAGCTGTCCCCATTTAGGACAAAATCACGTCAAAATTTTAAAAAATAAATTCAAAAAGGGCTCCCAAAAATTGAAGCTTTATCTGAAATTTTTAGGGATGAAGGAGCAGTAGCGTCAAGGCTTTGGCTGCTTTTTGAAATTAAAAAAGCAGCTAGTCTTTTAGCTAACTGCGTCTTGGTTGCGGGGGCAGGACTCGAACCTGCGACCTTCGGGTTTAGTTATCTATAATTTTCATTATAGGCTGGACTATGTCTTTACCTTGATAATATCTATAATATTATTTTAGGTAGTGGGTACTAATCTGGTAATTAAGGAAACTGTATTCCTCCAGTAGTCTCTGCACCTTCTAAAAGTGTACTTTTAGCTTGGCTCAAAGTTAACATGATATTAAAAATATTTTAGTCTTCTTTGAGTTCACCCACAGTTCATCTACACATTTCTATGTAGAGCCACAATTTCTATGAGCCCGACGAGCTGCCAACTGCTCCACCCCGCGATATTTAATTAAATTCAAATACATTTTAAGTATACTGCCTTTTTGTTTTATTGTCAATATATTTCTAGTAAAAAGTTGACAAAAGGAATAATTCTTTATTATACTATGTCTTTTTATCATAAATTATTCCTTTTTTATTTTTAATTTTTAAACTTTATTTTGCCACTATTTGTTCCTTAATCTTCTCAAATTTAGCATCTCCAATGCCTTTTACATTTTGTAAATCCTCTATCTTGTCAAATCTTCCATTCTGCTCTCTATATTCAATAATTTTACCTGCAATAGACGTCCCAATTCCTGGCAGATTTTCTAACTCATTTTGTGTTGCTATATTAATGTTCACTTTTTTATCTCCCTCACTCTCCAAATTGCCTTCTGCATTTACGGTTTGTTCAATTACATTATTCCCACTTCCACTCATAATATACACTTTTCTTTCTAATCTCACTTTATCTTCTTTAGTAGGAATATAAATTTTTTGCCCATCTTGTAACACATAAGCCAAGTTTACTTCATTTAAATCAGCATTTTGTGTATTTCCTCCTGCTGCATTAATCGCATCTGCAATTCTTGCCCCCTCTGGCAACACCAAAATTCCAGTTTTTTGAACTGCTCCTGTTATATGTACAACAATTCTCCCTTCTAAATTCTCATAACCATTTATTATAGAAGAATTATCAAACTTTTCACTTCCTCCTTGCTGGTCATTTACATTTTGTTCTATTTTACTGGTATTATGTACCATCTCATTGTTTTGATTTATGTTTGAACCTGCCTTTTCTTGATTTTCCACTACATTTTCTAAATTTTCATCTGTTACTAAAATATCTTGTTCCCAATCTTCTTGTCCTAACATACTATATCCATAAATTCCAATAACTACTATCATCACGCTAAGTATTGCTCCTATTATTATTTTTTGTTTTGTTGTTAAATTATTCATTAAAATCATCCTTTCTTAATTTTGTTTTTCTTACTTGCAATTCTTCTCATTTTCATATATAGTTATATCTATTGAATAAACTACATACATTAAAATGTGAGGTTTTAATATGATAAAAAAAATAAAATATATTTTATTTCCCTTGCTGTTGACTATCTTATTCTTGTCAACCTTTTTAACCACCTCCTTTGCGGCAGAAACATCTTCTATTACAATTTACTCCCCTTCTTGTATTTTGATGGAAACTAGCACTGGAAAAATTCTTTATGAGAAAAATGCTCACCAAGTAAGATATCCCGCAAGTACAACTAAGATTATGACTGCTATTTTAGCTTTAGAAAATTGCGAATTAACAGATGTTGCAACGGTTAGCCGTAATGCTATTCACTCCATACCACCAGATTACGTTACTTGTCGTATTAAAGAGGGTGAACAACTTACTGTCGAACAATTGCTAAATGTTTTGCTTATTCCTTCAGCCAATGATGCTGCTATTGTCCTTGCAGAACATATTTCTGGCAGTGTTAGTAAATTTTCAGATTTGATGAATGAAAAAGCAAAAGAAATTGGTTGTAAAAATACTCATTTTGTAAATCCTAATGGTATTCATAATAAAAATCATACTTCTACTGCCTATGATTTAGCCTTAATGGGGCAATATGCCATGAAAAATGACATTTTCAGAAAGATTGTACAGAAAATAAAATACACTTTACCTACTACAAATAAATACTCAAAAGAAGACCGTACCTTTTATACAACTAATGACTTACTTATCAAGAATACCAGTAAATCCAAAAGCAATTACTATTATCCTAATGCTACTGGAATTAAAACAGGCTATACAGGAGAAGCTGGAAATTGCTTAGTCTCATCTGCTAAAGATAATAATATGGAAGTAATTAGTGTTGTATTGGGCGCTGACTTTACAAAAGAAGGACTAAGTGAAAAATTTTTAGATTCTATTACTTTGTTAAATTATGCTTTTGACCATTATGCAATTCAAACTCTTCAAGAAAAAAACTCTATTTTACAAGAAGTAGAAGTTGCTAGTGCAACCAAAGAAACTAAAAATTTGAAAGTATTGGTAAAAGATAATATTGAAGCTTTAGTGGATAAAACTATATCCGTTGAAAGCTTAGAACCTAAAATTTCAATAGATAAGCTAAAAGCTCCTATATCTGCTGGTAGTACAGTTGGTACTATTAGTTATACATTAAATGGAAAAAACTATTCTTCTGATTTAATTGCACAAGACAATGTTCTTCCATCTAATGCTTTATCTCTTTTATTACGTATTGGCCTAATTTTTGTTACTTTATATTTGCTATATACTTTGTTAATACCCAAAAAGAAAAATAAGTCTAAAAGACATTCCTCTAAAAAACAAAAAACTTCTAGACATCAAAAAAATGGAGGAAAGCATCTTTATACATTAATGAATAATCTTTGAATTATAAAAAACATAAAGGGAGCGCTATAAAATCAGCGCCCCTTATTTAAATATATTTTAAAACTAACCTTCATAATCTCTGCCAATAATGATAGTAATATTAACTGCTGCACTTCCTCCAGTCGTCACAGTTTGAGTCCCTAAAATCTGCTTAATATCCTCTTGTACTAATTCTGGTACATCCTCCCTTATAATAACTGTTGTTGCACTTGTATCAGTTGTGTTTCCTGTCTTTTCTACAGTATAACCCGCATTTTCTAATTTAGCTACTACCTTTTCTAACTTTGTATTACTAGATGTCCCATTTAACACCTCTATTTTTAGTTTCGTTTTGTCAATGTTAGAGGTATCTACTGTACTATTGTTCTTCTTATCTTCTTCCTCTAATTTATTTGGATTAATAAATAAATCATCTATCATTTCTTTTAATTTAGCATCATCTGCAAAATACACACACACACCATTAGGTGGTCCTTGTTTTGATTCACCTGGTACTTGTCCTGTTTTCAAATTCGCTATATCAAACTCTACAATGTATGGTACATAGTCTTTAATAATATTAAAATCTAAATTCGTCTCTACATATTCATTAGCAATATCAATGAATTCATTAATTTTGAAAATATTTTCTACCTTTAAAGTTTGTTTTGCAAGAGCAGTTAAGAAGTTTCTTTGTGTTTTCATTCTTCCTAAATCTTCCATACCATATTCATAAGGATATGTGGTTCCATCATTATTATGCCTAAATCTAACTACTTGCTCTGCTTTATCACCATCTAATTTTTGTTTGCCTGCTTTCAAATTGATATGAAGATTTTGTCTTTTATCATCATATTTCATATCAATTGGTACGTCAAACTCTACCCCACCAATTGCATCTACCAATTTTTTAAACGCTTGCGTATCTACTTTTAGGTAATATTTAATATCTAAACCAGTTAATTCGTTAATCTCTTTTAACACATTTTCTGTACCAGTTTGATATACTGCATTTATTTTATCCCAAGCTGTTACATTCATTCTGTTATTTCCGATATACGTATCTCTTGGTATAGAAAGTATAGAAGCTTGTTGCTCTTGTGGATCATATTCTGCTATCATAATAGTATCTGTTAAATTCTCACTTTGACCTAATAAAACACTATAAATTTTCGGTAAATTTTTTAAAGTATTAGCATCATGTCCAACGGCGGTTGCTAAAAATCCTTTTAACCCACCACCATTTTCGTGAATACGGTATCCTACAATACCACCTACTACTAAGAGAACTAATAAGATAAACAAAAATACTTTTTTCCCAGTTCCCTTTTTCTTTCTTCTTTTTTCTTTTTTATCTATCGCTCTTCTTGCTTTACTCAAATTTTTTCCACCCTATTTTTTAAATTTAATTCGTCTTTTAGTATAGCAAACTTTATTAAATTTATCAACAAAATTCATAAAATCTTCATATAAAAAATACATCACTTTCCTATTTATTACTTGTGATGTATTTTTCTTTTTTATTTTACCATATCCATTAGCTATTCTTTCTTTGAATAAGCTACTAGGTTAAGGAAGGAATTATGTTTCTTTTCTATATAGTTATGCTCGAAAAACTCCTTAAAGCTTTTCCTTCTGATATGCTATATAAAAGTCCGGTGCCTATTACCGCTACTCCACGGCCACAGTTGTTGTTGCCAGTCCAGTTGTTGTTGGTGAAGGAGAATACTCCATTGTTGCCACGTATGAAACCGTTGCTAGTATTGCTGAGCCAGCCAGAGTTGTTAGTGCCATGCCAGCCTGCGCAGCTAGGATACCTCGACATAATCCCTAATCAAGTCATCTTTTTACAAGATACAAGCACTATAGATAACTCATATAATCGAATCAATAAGATAGTAACCTTTAAAAAATTAATTTTAATAGCAGGTTGTTATTATACATCGTGCTTCCTATAAATGATTTCTGAATTGCTTCTAGCACTCCAGTTCCACTCATTACTGGACTTATGAAAGATATTACTGCTAATATTGCATAAATAATAATAAAAGCTTCTACTAATCCATAAACAATACCACCTAATTTATCAAATTGTTTTATAATAGGCAAACTTGTAATGATATTAGCTAATCCTTTAACAAATATTAATATAATTCTAGCTAATAAGAATAGAGCAAACCATACTCCACTATTTATAATCATAATAGCGACTTCTCTTGCTGTAGCATCTACTACTGCTTCTTTTGCTTCATTTCCTGCATTTTCTACAGTCTTATTAATATATTCCATCATTACAGATGGCATATTTTGTTCTCCCTCTTGTCTATCTTGCTTGGAATCTGCACCTTGTTGATCATTCTTTAAAATCGTATCACGAATCCCCTGTTCTAGATTTTCGTCCCAGTTTGTTTTCTCTATTATAAAATTAGATACTGGCTTAAATAGGACAAATGCTATCACTAATGCTAGTACAAAAGAAACGATTTTTAATAAGGCTCCTGTTAGCCCTTTACGATATCCTAAAGCAATACATAAAACTAAAATTCCTAAAATAATTACGTCAATCATAATACTCATTTTCCCTCTCCTTTCTATAAATTAATTAATTCAATCTTATCTCGGTAAATAATACCTGCGATGCCATCACATATCACAATATTTCTAATTTCCTGCCTAGAGGTATATCTTTTTACAAGCCAACCATTTGTATTAATAAAGTCTACCTCTGACCCTAAATTGATGGCAATAATATTGTCATAGCTCGCTACACTTTTAGCTACTCCCTCTATCATATAAGTACTTTCCTTTTGATTTGTTATATTATACATTTCTACATTGGTATTGGCACTAAATGGCCCTGTAGATTCCTCTACCATTCGATACACAAAATTAGTCAGTTTGCTATCTCCAAAAGTAATTTTTTTATCTTCTTGTAAATCCATTAGTTTAACATCCACATTACTCTCAATCATATGAATACTATCATCATATACACATACTAATCGGTTCTTTTCTTGATACTTTATTCTTAAAATTAGACTATTTTGTGGTGCTACATAATTGTATACAGGCTCTGTATTTTTTTCTGCCGCTTCCTTCATAGAAATAATCTTAACATTCGACTGAATTACTGTTCCAGCTGTGCTTATTTCTGCATAGCCTAAATAATTATTATCTTGTGAAATACAAGCATCTACTGCTATTGTATTTGATAAATAAGATTTGAATAGTTCATTTCCTTTATCATCATATGTTGCTATAACAGATTTATAACTAGTACCAGTAATAATCGTACTAACATATCCACTTCTATTAACAGTTACTTTACTTAAATTGCCATCTACATTTTTCTCCCATATAATTTGAGTTCCTGAAATCAAATATAACTTTTGACTTCCTTTTTCTCCAATTACTAGGTATCTCCCGTTTACATCATAGACTGGATTATTGATTTCTATTTTTACTTCTTGTTCTTTCTTCCCGTTAGAATTGTATTGTTCTAAATTATTTTCTGCTAAAATACAAATATACCTTCCATAGGGGATAATATTAGTATTTGAGTCATAGTCAATATCTATAACAGCTACATTTTCATCTGTAATACTTTTTTTTAAAATATATTTATCCATAAAATTTCGAAATTCTTTATTAGATATATAGGCTGCTGTCGTAATAGCTAAAGCTAAGACTAGTAGAACAACCATAATAATAACAATTAATCTCTTTTTATTTACTTTTTTCTTTATATCGTCTTTTGGTCTTTCTGGTTGTTGTTGCTTAAACTCAACTACTTTCTTCATCTTCAGTTTTCCTTTCTTATTTTCCCCTTACTGTATTTATACCAGTTCTTACCTTTTTTTTCAATAGTTACATAAAAAATATATCACTTTCGTAATTAAACTACTTGTGATACATTCTTCTTTCTTTATTTTACCCCTAAAGGAAGGAATTATGTTTCTTTAATAATATAGTTATTCTCGGAAAACTCCTTAAAGTTTTCCCTTCTCATATTCTATATTAGAGTCCAGTACCTTACACTACACTCCGCTCCATCGCATAAATCATCTGTAACTCGCTCAGCTCGAACAGCTGACTTAACCACCGCTACTCCACGACCACAGTTCTTGTTAGTCCAAGTGTTGTTGTTGAAGGAAAATATTCCACTGTCGCCACGTCTGAAACCGTAATCATTATCGTAAAGCCAACTAGAGTTGCCAGCCTCATGCCAGCGTGCGCAACCAGGATACCTATAACATAATCCCTCGTATAAAAACTTTTTGACATCATTCTTAAGTATAATATAGTTTCAATAGTTTGTCTAGTGTCTTTTACTCATAAATAGAAAAACAATTTGTATCAATCCCAACATACCAAATATTGGATATAATTTACTAACTAAATTTGAAAATCCAATATTAGCAACAAGTGGTGCAGATATGCAAATTACTAATAAAATTTTTTGATAATACAACTTTCCTCTCTTTGCTACATTTCCCTTTAAAAATCGTTTTCTTGCAACTTGATTTTTTAAAAATCCATACCCTGCTGAAGTTGCAGTTGTAAAAATAGCAGTAACAACAACTCCTATATATAAATAAGTATATATATTTCC
>JAAWKD010000065.1 GCA_022797215.1 Clostridia bacterium | reverse complement strand
TCAAATTGGTGCTTCTTTTGTCTATTTTTATCTTTTATTTTTCCCACATATTATTTATGCTAATATTCTCCCACTAAAATTCCCACAATTCCAATTATTCCAAACAATAAAAACAAAATTCCAGACAACTTTTGCATTGTTTTTTCAGAAATGTGTTTATTCAAAAACTTCCCAAATAAAATGGCAATAAAATCACAAGCTACCATAGCACAAATAGCCCCTGCAATTAAAGCAATTTTAGAATGTGGATATTGTACTCCTAAACCAATAGAAGCTAAAAAAGTTTTATCCCCTAATTCTCCCACAATAATACATAAAGCAATAATCAAACAATAATTTAATTTCAAATGCGATATTTTATAAATCAAACCATCCTTTTTGCCATCAGTAGAGTCATCTTTTTGTGGTAATAAAGAGGCAACTCCAATTAATAGAAAAGAAAGATAGGTAATCCAATGAATAGCATAATGGAAAGCTTGATTTGCAAATAAATGTACACTACTTCCAAATAAAATAGCTAAGCCATGGCTAAAGAATGATCCAATAGCAACTCCTAATAAAATCTTAAAAGTTTGCCCTTTATTCGAAAAAGACAAAACCAATAACTGGGTCTTATCCCCAAGTTCACTCACAAATACCATAGAAAAAGCAATTAAAAAAGGGTAAATTAATTCCATAAACATACTCCTTGCATTTCATATATATGTATGTCATTTTAAAATAACAACAAAATGTGTAAATTCTATGTGAAATTTTAATAAAACCATTGCACACAAAAAAATATAATGATAAGATAAGCCAGTAAACATATACGGAAATCAGAAAGAGGAGGAATTAAAAGTGATAGAAATTAAAAATGTCACAAAAAAGTATCCTAATATCACAGCTGTGGATCATATCAATTTTGAAGTAAAAGATGGTGAAGTAGTTGGATTTTTAGGACCAAATGGTGCTGGTAAAAGTACCACGATGAATATGATTACAGGCTTTATTGAACCAACAGAAGGACAAATTATTGTAAATGGTTTTGATATAGCAAAAAAGCCTAAAAAAGCCAAAAAGCAAATTGGTTATATGCCAGAAGGAACTCCTTTATATACGGAACTAACAGTTAAAGAGTTTGTAAACTATATGGCAGAGTTAAAAGAAGTAAAAGCAAAACAAAGAAAAGAAATGGTAAAAAGAATTCTTAGTGAAGTAGGTTTGGAAAACGTCCAAAACAAAATCATTCGTAACTTATCAAGAGGATATAAACAAAGAGTTAGTATGGCAGGAGCTTTAGTTGGTGACCCAGCAGTTATTATCTTAGATGAACCAACAGTTGGATTAGACCCAAAACAAATTACAGAAATTAGAACCTTGATAAAAGAACTAGGAAAAAAACATACTGTTATTTTAAGTAGCCATATCTTATCAGAAGTAAGCCAAATTTGTGAAAGAGTTGTAATCATTAATCATGGAAAAATTGTGGCAATAGATACTCCTGAAAATTTAGAAAATAAAACAAAAGAGAAAAACACTATTTTAGTAACTGTAGAAGATCCAAAAGAGAATATGAAAAATCTACAAGAACAAGTAGCTGAAATTAGTGAGGTGAAATTCCTAAAAGATAATGAAGACGGAACAAAGCAATATGCTATCAGTTCTTCAGGAGAAATAGATTTAAGAAAAAAATTATTTGAAGTATTACCAAAACAAGAAATTACAATATTTGAATTAAAGAAAAGCGAATCTACTTTAGAGGATGCCTTTATCAAATTAATTGATACTACCAGTAGCCAAACAGTAGAAGAACCAGTAAAGGATAAGGCAACTATAAAAGCAGAAAAGAAAGAAGAAAAAGCCAAAGCAAAAGAAGAAAAGGCAAAGGAAAAACAAGCCAAAAAAGAAGAAAACAAGAAAAAAGGAGGAGATAAATAATGTTAGCAGTATTTAAAAAAGAATTAAAAAGCTATTTCTTATCTCCAATAGGATATGTAGCAATAGGTCTATTCTTATTGGTATTCAGTTTATTTTTCTATTTAACAACTATTTATCAAAGAGCTATTGATATGGGAAATTTATACTTTAATACAGCAAGATATGGACTTTTAGTAATTGTTCCAATTATTACAATGAGAATGTTTGCAGAAGAAAGAAAAAATGGAACAGAGCAACTATTATTAACATCTCCTAAAAGCATTACAGGAATTGTGTTTGGAAAGCTTGTAGCAGCCATTGCTTTAATTGCTATTACTCTTATTATTTCACTTATGTATTATGTGATTTTATGCTTCTTTCAAGCGCCAAATATTGTACCAGTGTTAGTTATGATATTAGGATTTTTATTGCTTTCTATTGCAGCTATTTCTCTTGGAATGTTTGCATCAAGTATCACAGAAAACCAAGTGATTTCAGCCATTATTACTATTGTATTTTTGGTAATACCTTGGTTTTTGCCAAACTTTGGTGAAGGATTTGAAATTATTGATTTAATGAGTAGTTATCAAAAGTTCCCAGCAGGTGTTATTTCTATTCAAGAGGTAGTAAGACTTGTATCATTTGCAGCAGTGTTTATTTTAATTACCATTATGATTATGCAAAGAAGAAAATCAGTGAAATAGGAAGGGAGAAAAAATGGATAACAAATTTATACAAATTATTAAAAATAAATGGCTTAGAAATATGACATTAACACTTTTACTTGTTGGAATTATTATCTGTGTCTATTTGGTAATTAACTTTGCAGTAGAAAAAGCCGAAATTGCAGATATTGATTTAACAAAAGAAAAACTTTACTCTATTTCTCAGCAAACAGAAGATAAACTAAGAAATTTAGATACAGATATTACAATTTCAATTTATAATATGTATGATTCTGTAAAAGAGCTTGCAAATCAATATGCAAGATTAAATGAACATATTAAAGTAGAAAAAGTAGAAGATTTAGTTTCTAAGACAAAATGGAAAACAGATTATGGTGTAACAGAAACTAGTAGATTTATTGTGATAACAACTCAAAATAGGGAAAAAATGCTACAAGAATATGACTTATATACCATGGACTATTCTACTTATCAACAAATTGATATTACAGAAGAAGCAATTACAAATGGAATTTTAGATGTAACTACCACTGTAAAACCTAAAATTTATTTCTTAACAGGGCACAATATGTATTCAAATGATTATTTCCAATACTTGCAAAATGCTTTTGTAGAGGAAGTAAATGAAGTGGCTCAGCTGAATTTATTAACAGCAGGAAAAGTACCAGATGATTGCAATGTACTTGTAATAACAGCTTTAAAAGAAGATATCAAAGAAATGGAAAAAGATAGATTAATTGATTATATTAAAAAAGGCGGAGAAATCTTATTACTACTAGATCCAAACCTTGACAATATCAAGCTAGCGAATTTTCAAAAAGTACTAGATGAATATGGAGTTAGTGTTTCTAATGGTCTTATTATAGAAGGCGATAGCAACAAAATGGTATCAGGAGCACCAAATTTTGTTATTTCTACAATTAACAATAGTTCTAGTATTACTAAAAACATGACCATGGATTTGAATGTATGCTTAATGAATCCAGGAAGACTTAATATAGTCTCAGATGATGAGTTAAGAGCCAAGAATTTGACGGTTGAAACTTTAGCAACTGTTAGTGATAAAGCGTTTTATCGTACAGATTTACAATCTTCAAGCCAAAGCAGAATTTCTAGTGATACAGATGCTAACGGAGCTACTGTAGCGGCAATGATTACAAAACAAATTAATGAGAATACTATGTCTAAAGTAATTATATATACTAATACTGCTTTTGCAACTAATATGCAGATACCAGTAAGCCAAACGTACTATACTTATGCATTAGACTTTTCTAACAACAAAGACGTTATTTTAAATTCTATCTCTTATTTAACAGAAAGAGAAGATAATATAACTATTCGTAAAAATATAGAAGCGGTTAATTATGAAGTAACAGAAACACAAAATAGAATTATACTTGCCATTATTTTTACAGTACCAGTGTTCATTATTATAGCTGGAATTGTAATATGGGTATTAAGAAGACGTAAAAAATAAGAAAAAATTACTAAAAAATAAAACTCTCTCATATTTTATAATATGAGGGAGTTTGGGTATATGAAGTCAATTTTAAAGGTTGTTTTTGTTGTAATAGGAACAATAATAGGTGCAGGGTTCGCATCAGGTCAGGAAATATGGCTATTTTTTAATCAGTATGGAAATAGAGGATTAATAGGATTACTATTTTCTTGTGGTCTTTCAGGCTTAATTATATATCAAGTATTTCGTATTGCACAAAAAGAGAATATAGCAACATATGAAGATTTGCTAGAAAAAATCAGCTCAAAGCAAATTTTAAACCGTGCAATTTCTATTATTGTTTCTGTGTTCTTACTGATTTCCTTTTATATTATGATAGCAGGAATGAGTGCGCTTTTTCATCAAGAATTTGGGGTTCCTATATGGATTTGCTCAAGCATAATGGCTATTTTTAGTTATCTTGTTTTACAAAGAGATATGAAGGGAATTATGATAGTAAATGGAATTTTAATTCCAGTTTTAATTATATTTGTTTTGTATTTAGGAACGCAAAATTTAGATTTTACAACACAATATTTTAACATAAAAATGATAGAGAGTTCTAATGGCTGGAAATGGGTATGGAGTAGTATATTGTATGCAAGCTATAATAGTATTACACTAGTTCCAATGCTAATGGAGTTGAAGCCATATATTACTTCTAAAGTAAAAGCTAAAAAAGTTAGTATAATATGTACTACTCTTTTAGTTTTATTAGGCACTAGTCTCTTTTGCCTTTTGTTAAGAGGCAATCAATCTATTTATAGGCTAGAATTACCTATGATTGAAATTGTGAAAGATTTTGGAAATATATATACTTATTTATATATAGGAGTTGTTGTTACTGCTATTTTTACAACTGCAACTTCAGCAGGGTATGGATTTTTAAAAAATCAAGTTGCA
>JAAWKD010000064.1 GCA_022797215.1 Clostridia bacterium | reverse complement strand
TTTAGCATTCATTTTTCACTTTTTTTGCTGCTCTTTCTCCTCTTATCTTTTCTTCATTTCTAATTTCTCTTTCGCCCTCTCTTTTTGTCCCTTCCTTTGGACTTAATCAATATTGTCAAATTGTAAATTTTTCTTTGTTCTAGCATGATATTCTTTTTCTATTTGCTAACGCTTCTTCTAACTCTAAACCTCCTTAATTATTATTTCCATATTCTTACATCAAATTTTGGATTACATTCTTTTTCTCCTTTTATTATTTTTTCTTTTTCATAATTTTCAGCTAATTAATTTGAGCTATTTTTATTTTATATATATTTATTCTTTGCTCCACTTTTTTTCATTATTTTTTAGTTTTAATTTTTATAATATATCTTATTTCTTTATTTTCTGTTTTTTATTTTTACTTTTTTATTTTTCATTAGAAGTTTTATCAACTTTATTTTTTTGATTTTTATTCTTAATCTTTTAGTTTCAAAATTTATTTTTGCATTTTAATTTTTTCATTTTAAAATTTAATTCTTATTTTCTCTACTTTCCATTTTTGCTTTTATTCATTTTTTATTTCTTAAAACTTTTTATATATTATTTTTTAAGCTTTACTTTTTTAGTTTTTATTTTCCTATTTTTTTGAACTTCATTTCTATTTTTTGTTTTGTTTTTTTTAATATTATTTTCGAAACTTAACTCTATTTCTTATTTATATATTTTTTACAAAATCAATACTTTTTAGATTCTATTCTTTTGCCTTTTTTATTTTCTATATGTTTTCTAACTATGATACATTATGGGGCAAAATAAAAAAGATATATCTTTTTCCGTGATATATCTTTTTTATTTTTCTATTCATCCTCTATTGGTCCAAATAATTCATCAAATTTAGCCTCTAATTCTTTTTGTACATCAATAGAAAATACTTCGTCTTCCTCTTCTTGAGGTAATATAGGAGCATCTACAGGCATTGTGCTTTCTTGTTTTGGCTCCATCTCCTGTTTGATGTCTTGTACTAAATTGTCTACCTTATTTTCTGTTTCTACTTTATCTTGAGTTTTTTGTTCCTCTTTCTTAGGCTCATCGTCTTCAAATAAGTCATCTAAAGATTCTACCTTTAAGTCTGCTTTTTTTGTTTTGTCATCCTCTTCTACATAAGGATTGTATGGATTATATTTTCTCCATTTTCCTCTTTCACCTATATTAAATTCTAAGTGATTTAATGTATATTCTGATAATTTTCTTGCCATTGGGCTTTCAAAATAGTAATATTTCTTTGCTCTTACTGGCTTAATTCCCTTTTCATAGATAATACATTCATCATTATCCATTCTTCTTAATTCATCAGGAGTCATTAATGGTCTTGCCATTACTTGGTCTGAATCGCTAACGCCTTGTCTATGGTATTGCTTATCTCTATTAATTGATCTGCTGTCTCTTGTAATTGTTTTTTCTCCCAAAGCTTTTGAGAAATATTCTACTGTTTTAAAAGAGTTACTTCCTAAGAATACGTGGGTATCACAGTTACCCATAATTGTTTCATATGATTTTTCATATACTGCTTCCAATTGGTCTAGGTTTTGTAAAATAACACTAAAGGAAATTCCTCTACTTCTACTGGTTGAAATCTTTTTATCAAAGTCTGGTATCTTACCAATGTTAGCAAACTCATCACAGATAAAGTAAGCTGGCATTTTTAATCTTCCACCATTTGCATCTGCAAAATTGTATAATTGTTGAATCATTTGTGAGAAGAATATCGTTAATAAGAAATCATATGCTGTATGCGTATCTGAAGATATAACATATACTGCTGTCTTCTTTGAACCAATATCCTCAAAATTAATAGTATCTGTTGAAGTTACTTCTGCAATTTCTTTTGAGTCAAATTTACCAAGTTTAGATTGTAGTGAGCTCAAGATAGAGCCATATGTTTTTTCTGGTGCTATTTCGATTGATTTATAATACATTCTGGCTGGATGATCATATGGTAATTGGTTAATTAATTCTGTTAATAAGTTACTGCCACCATTCGTGTTAGCAGCTCTTACTAATTCAGAACAGCTAGCTAAGTTTTGTTCTTCTTCTGGTCTAGTAGCTATTAAATAATAGATTAATGCTTTTAATAGCATTTCAGCCATATCATCCCAGTATGGATCTGAACCACTTTCTGTTTTTTGTCCTTTAATAATGGTATTTGCAATAACGTCAACATCTAATTCGCTTGCAATATGCATTAATGGGTTATATCCATCACTGTTTGCTGGATTAACTAAATTTAATACTTTAATCTCATAGCCATTTTGTTTTAAATATCCTGCGGTTTTATCATAAAGTTCTCCCTTTGGGTCTGTAAATATATAAGATCCTAACATTTGAAATGCATTTGGAATAGAATAAGATGCTGATTTACCAGAACCAGAACCTCCGACCACTAGTATATTGACATTTCCTCGTTTGTCTACTGGTAAATAGTTTTCTTGTGCTAGTAAAATTCCTTTATGTTTGCTAAGTACTTTATATTGTTCTCCGCCTTCGCTCCAATCACTAGAACCATGTTCAATATCTGCATATTCGCTTTTAGGTTTTGAACGAAATAATCCAATAGTTGTACAAATAGCATAAAATATACTAAACCATAATAATGTTTTTAAAAAGGTTCCTATATATGCTGCTCCGAAAACCTGAGTAATAGAGTTAAAACTTACAATATTGCCAAAAACATCTGTTAAAAACTTTCCTAACGCAAAAGTTCCATTGTCAGTTGCATCAACAATGGACTTTGCAATTGGCGAAACGAGTATTATGGTTAAAATAATCCATAATACTCCTATCACAATCATACTTTTTCTATTATCTTTTAATGTCTTTTTTACTTTATAATTCATAGCTTTTAAATCACCTTTTCATTTGTCTGATTTATCTAGTTTCCACTTCAGCTTGTTCTCTATTGTTTTTCTGTTTTGCCTTTTCTTTCATTGCGTTTCTTGTTTTATTATCTGCATTTATATTACTATAGGCATTTTGACTTTTCATCTTTTTAATAGTTCCATTTTCTAATTCCATAGTATTATTTTCTTTTACTTTGCAATTTCCTGCTGGTATGTCGATAATTTCTCCATTTGCTTCAGCAATTTTTATAGCTTTTTCAGAAATTCCTGTACTTGCTGCTTTAGGTGGCATCTCCATATTACCATTTTCATCTGAACGTGTTTGCCCCGAAAATAGTGAAGGATTATTAACTTCTTGATTTTCTTTTGAGTTTGAAGGTACATTTGTACTTTTCATTTTCTAGTTCCTCCTCTTAGATATCTTCTTTTCTCTATTCTAGGAAATTACTTGCCCAAGCATGTAATTACTTTCGTTATTCCTCTTTCTTATCTCTAATTTCAAATGCAAAATATGATTTAAACGGTTTTAATTTGCATTTGCCTTTTACTTCATTTGTTTGCTCATCAAAGTATAAAATTGGTTTGACTTCTTCTGTAGTTTCTGGATCTATAATTGATATTGGTCTTTTCAAATCTGGTGTATACTTAAATTCTTTATATTCTGATTCTTTCTCAGAGTATAAAGTATCAAACTTAATTGGAATTGGGCGTTTAGCAATTTTCACTCTATCTTCTGCTAAAATTCCCATATTGACAACAACTTTGTCTTGCCCGAAAGATAAAATGACTAAATCCTCTTCGTTTTCAGGTTCGTCAACAAAAAAGGTTTTTTTCCTTAAATCTCCATTTAATTCTTCGGCATATTCAAGGCGTTGCACCGTATATTTTGGATATTCATCTAATAAACTTTTGTCTGTTTTGTTGATTCGATATATTACAGTATTTACTCCTTGTGGATCTGTAATACTAAAGTGTTTTCCTTGTATTGAGTCCATTTTTTACACTCCTTTTCTATGAATCCTTGTACAATACATAGTTTGTCTTTTGTTTTATCCATATCACTAAATTTAATTATAGTACAAAATTGCCCCTCTGTCAATGTTTCATCTTGAATTTATGTCAACTTTTTAATTATTTTGTTAGGATTCATTTTACAATTTATTATATATAGTTCTTGGATCATAGCTTGAAATTTCTTTTAACTCTTGAAAAAGTGCTTTTTCTTGCTCTGTCATTGTTTTTGGTACCATAATGCATATATTGGTAATGAGTTCTCCTCTTCCTCCTTTACCATCAAGATACCCTTTTTCTTTTAAATGAATAGTTTCTCCGCTTTGAATCCCTTGTGGTACATGCAGTGAAATTTCTTCATTAATAGAACTTAAAGTCACTTTTGTTCCTAAGGCTGCTTCCCATGGCGTTAAATACAAGTTAGTATATAGGTCAATTCCTTCTAATCTATACTTTTCATTATTCTCTATTTGTACTTTGATTAGTAAATCCCCTGGTCTGCCTCCATTTTCTCCTGGCTTACCTTGCCCCATTAAACGAATTTTTTCATGATTACGAATTCCTGCTGGAATCTTTATTGTAAAAGTTTTCATTTTTCCATTTAAAGTGCGCAAAGATATCTTTTTCTCATTTCCATAAAAAGCCTCTGCAATGGAAATATTAATTTCTGTTTCAATATTTTCACCTTTAATTGGTACTTTTTTTGCTTTTTTATCCTCTTTTGGGATATTCACATTATCGTGTGCATTTTCTCCAAAAAACATATTGAAAAAGTCACTAAATACAGAACCTTGTTTTCTACTACTTTCTTCATAATTAACCTTCTGCCTTTTTCCAATATGATTATACCACATCCTATCATATTTTTTTCGAGATACCGTTTCAGATAACACCTTATAAGCTTCATTAATATCCTTAAAACGTTCCTCAGCCATAGTATTGGTAGTATTAATATCTGGATGATACTTTTTAGCTTGTTCACGGTAGGCTTGTTTAATTTCTTCTGGTGATGCTTTATAATTACTAATTCCTAATATTTTATAATAATCCTTGAAAATCATAATTCCCCCTAAGTAAGGCCATTTTTATTTTTTGTCTTTTGTATTATTTTGATTTTCTTTCTCATTAGAACGTTCAAATTATATCACATTTATTATGGTAAGAAAAGGGGTAATAACTGATTTCTCGCAAAAATTTATGAATGAAATATGATAATGTCTTAAGTAATGAAATAGGAAAATGTCCCAACTAAAAAATATTTGTTCCTCTAAATGATATAATTTCTTTATCAT
>JAAWKD010000022.1 GCA_022797215.1 Clostridia bacterium | reverse complement strand
TCTAATATTATGTTATGAGTTTTTGAATAACTCATAGAAAAAAATAAAATAATGTCGAGTCATTTCTGACTTAACATTATTATACTAGGAGGTACGAAAATGGTTGAAAGAACAATAAATAAAGATATTGTAGATAGTATAAACAAGTTTATAGAAGAAATAAAAAAACAATATAATGTTACAGCAATTATATTATTTGGCTCTTATGCTAAAGGAACAGAAAACGAAGATAGCGATATAGATATTGCAGTTATTTCTGATGATTTTGAAGATATTTATGATTGTATGGCAGTTCTAATGGGAATGACTTGGGACATAGATGCTAGAATAGAGCCACACCCAATAACAACAGAAGATTTTGAAAAAGTTTCAAATCCTTTTGTTAAAGAAGTTGTAGATACAGGAATAAAAGTAGCATAACATAAAAAATAGCGAACACCCCAGTTCTTAATAAGAACTGGGGCTTTGCTTGTTACTCAATGACAATCTGAAAACGAATACATTTTGAATCGTAGTAGAGAGCATCAGGATAGAAATTCACCTTAAATCCATCTTCCTGTTCAATAATTTTTTTAAGTGTTGAAAAAAATGCAAGCCTATCGTGCTGGATAAGAACGTCGCCTAACTCATATTCTGTACCTTTTTTACCGCTGAGAGCAGTAGTCTTAATTGTACTTTGATCATCAAATAAGGCTTGTGAATTATTTTTGAAATCTATAATAATTATGAACACAAAAGAAATTCCTAAAGGACATTCTATAAAGAAATTAATTATAGAAGCTAATATTTCAGATGAACTGAAATACAGATTAAATAATTACAATTTTGATATAGAGATAGAAGGAGTAGATAGTGCGTTTATCGAATGGAGATATACTTATGAAAGAAATGAAATGATTATGAATAATGGATTTTTAAATGGTCTTTGTACTGCTTTAGAGGAAATAGTCAGAAATAAAATTTTAGAAAAATATAATTTAAATATGTTTGAATCATTTATATAGTAAAAGTATTAGATTTTATATTAATAAAAATTAATTTTAGACTAAATTTAGGTAAAAGCATTGACATTTACCTAAATTTAGTCTAAAATATGTTTGGGGCGAAAAATATGATATATAAATACGGAGAATTAAAAGATAAAGGATTAGATAATTATAATATAAGTAAAAAAGTTGAAAATAAAGAATTATACAAAATCGAGAAAGGTTTATATTCTGATACGGAAAAATACAATCATTTGGAATATATTGTAAAGAAGTATTCTAATACTATTTTTACATCGGAAAGTGCATTTTTTTATCTAGGTTTAACAGATGTTATACCTAATAAATATTTCCTTGCAACTCCGAACAATGTTAGTAAAATAAAAAATGAAAAAGTTGAACAAATATTTATGGCAAACCATCTTTTTGAAATTGGAAAAAGTCAAGTAAATTATAATAATGTTCAAATAAATATTTATAACAAAGAGAGAATGTTAATTGAACTAATAAGAAATAAGAATACTTTTGCTTTTGATTATTACAAGGAAATAATAAATAATTACAGAGAAATTGTAGACGAAATAGATATGAGTTTACTTGCAGATTATTTAGAATGTTTTGCTAATGGAAAAAACATTTTTGAAATTATACATAGGGAGGTTTTTTAGTGATAAATTTATTAGAAAGCATAGACTTTTATTTAGAAAAAGGATATGAAGATGCTTATGCAACATCAAAAGTTGCACAAGATATAATATTAAGCAAGATTGCAAAATCTAATTATAGAAACAATATTACAGTCAAGGGTGGAGTAGTTATGTTTAATATAACTAATGACAAAAGACGAGCTACTGTTGATATTGATATAGATTTAATTAGATATTCTTTAGAAGATAAAAGTATATTGTTATTGTTTGATAAATTAAATCAAATTGATGATGGAATAACAATAATAGTTAATAAAAAAATAAAACCTTTAAAACATCAAGATTATCATGGAAAAAGAGTTAATATTGTTTTAAAAGATTCATTTGGAAATCAAATAGAAACTAAAGTTGATATTGGAGTACATAACAATTTAGATATAGAACAAGAAGAATATATGTTTAACTTTGAAGTATTTAATAACAGTATGACATTATTAATAAATACTAAAGAGCAGATTTTTGTTGAAAAACTTCTATCTATGTTAAAACATGGTATTAGAACAACAAGATATAAAGATATATATGATTTTTATTATCTTATAACCGAAGGAAATATGGACAAGTCATTATTAATTAAATTAATTAATATATATTGTATTAATAGTGATTTAAAAATTAATACTACATCTGAAATAGCAAATGAATTGAGTAAAATATTTAATAATGCAAATTTTTTAGAAAATGTTCAAAATAGTAGATATAATTGGATAGGAAAAGAAACAGATATTGTTTTAGGTACAATATTAGATTTTATAAAACAATTAGAACCTTTAGTTGTATAATATAAAGCGAGGTGGATTATGGAAAAAGAAGAATTATATAATATGTGCAAATCTATAATAGATTTGCATAAACAAAGATATGCAATAGTAAAATCTGAAATAGAAAAAATTATAAGAGATAATGTGAAAGATGAAAGGTATATTCAAAGAAAATTAGATGAAATGCTAGATATATTATTATTTTACGAAAACGATGATAGTTTACTCTTATTTAGAAGGCTTTGTAAATACTACTTTTCTATAAATCCAATGGTTACAGCACAATATATTACTTATTATAGAGAGCAGAATGATCCAGAAGGCATAAAGTTTGGAAATAAAGTAGAGATAAAGGTTAAAGAGGAGGAAACAAAATGGATAAAGAAATAGTGAATTTGTTAAAAATGTTATTAAAGAAATATCAAATATAGGAAATATAAAAATACTAATTAATAATGCAGGAGAGCCATCATTTAAGCTACCTACAAAATATGAAAAAGAAGATATAGATAAATGCTTTAAAGGTTTGCAAGGTATGATTTTGTTTTCAACAGAAACTTTAAAGATTAAAGAAGAAAAAGACTTAAAAGTAGTAAATATAATGTCATCAGCAGCATTAAGAGGAAACAAACAAGAATCAGTATATTGTGCTACTAAATGGGGAGAAAGAGGATATACAGAAAGTTTGAAAGTTGCATATAAAGGTACAAGTGTAAAAATAATAGGAGTATATCCAGGAGGAATAAATACAGAGTTTTACAAGAATAGTAGAGACTATGTATCAGAAGAAAAACAATCTATATTTATGAAACCTTATGATGTTGCTAAAACAATCATGGATAATGTTACAAATGATACTAATTTAACAATTGCAGATATTATAATTGAGAGAAATTAATATAAATTTTGGAGGAATAAAATGATAAATTTAAAAGATATATTTCCATTAGGAATAGGAACATTTAGAATTGATTTAACTCAGAAGGAAGATAGTATGAATGCTTTAATTGAATCTTTCAAGTTAGGACAAAATTATATTGATACTAGTCATTTATATGAAAATGGTAAGGTAATGAGTTTTATTGGGGAGTTTATTAAGAAAGTAGGCAGAGATAAATTTTTTATCACAACAAAAATAGAACCAACTGTTGAGAAAATAACTGACATTGAGGAACAATTAAATAGATATTTGGAAATAATGGACATTGATTATGTGGATTGTTTAATGCTACATTCTGTTATTTTTACCAAACTATCATTAATCGATACATACAAAGAAATGAATAGAATGATAGAATTAGGAAAAGCAAAGAGTTTAGGATTATCAAATTCAAATCTTGAACAATTAAAAGAAGTAAATGAGAAATATCCAATTAGTATCTATGAAGGTGTTTATAATCTAGAGTGTAAATTAAATGAAAATATTGGAATTATAGAATATTGTAAAGATAATAATATCATATTTTGTGCTTATCAACCATTAAGAAGAAATAAAACTGCTAATAGAAATTATCCATTATTAGTTGAATTATCAGAGAAATACAATAAAACACAAAATCAAATTATATTAAATTGGCTTATTAAACATAAGAAATTAAATGTGTTGATCAAAACTACTAACAGTAGTAGAATAAATGAAAATATAAATTCGTTAAATTTTACAATTGATATGGAAGATTATAATAAATTAGACTTATTTAAAGCAGAAGAATTTGATAAGATAGTAATTGATTGGGAAGGAAAGGGTGGAATTACTGTAGACCAATTAGCTAATCAGTTTGAATAAAAAATGAAAAAAAGTATTGCCAAACCTGAAATTTTATGTTAAATTAAAGGCATAGTTATAGGTGAAAAACACCGATTTGTGGGTACATTTCTTGAAATCTATTGCTATAACTATATTTGAAACGGAAATAAGTAACTTTTTTGCGATAGATTTTTCGAATACGTCCTACGCAAAGGAGCCAGAAATAGCAGATAAGAAATTATCTGTTATTTTTTTGTTTTTGAAAAGTCTGGTATACTTATCCTCAATCCAATTTTATTCTAAAATTTGTATTTAGAATAGTTTTGTGATATAAATTAGGTAAGATTTATAGATTTAATGAAAATATAAATGTGCAAGAAGTACTAAATGGTATAGTTTCGGAAGGAATAACTTAAACGAGAAAGGGATAAAAGAATGGAAGATATGCAATTAGAAGATATAACAATAGAACAGTTTAAAGAAGAAATATATCCTTATTATATAGAAATGTTTCCAGAAGAAGAACGAAAATCTATTAGAGAAATTAAAAGAGCATATAAAAAGGGTTATGTAAGAATTATAAAAATTGTATACCAAAGTCAAATGGTAGGATTTATGACAATAAATCGAGTTAGAGAAAATGGATACATTGTTTTAGATTACTTAGCTATATTGAAACAATATAGAAATCAGCAATTCGGAACAAAAGCATTAAAACTCTTATTCAAGGAAGAAAAAGAGAGTAAAGGTATCTTTATAGAAATTGAAAAAATTGGTTTAGGAAAAAATGAAAAGGAAAATATGGAGAGACAGAAAAGAAAAAATTTTTATGAAAATGTAGGATTTAGAGAGCTAAATTTCGATTTATTTTTATTTGATGTTATATATACGCCACTATTATTTTCTAATCTACAATGTGAAGAGAAAGTTGTTATGGACGAGATATTAGACATTTATGAAGCAATAATGGGAAAAGGAAATACAAAAAGAAATTGCAAGATAATCAAAAAAATATAAAGGGTATATCATATATAACAAAGGGATATGTGCTAGTAATGCACATATCCCTTTGAAGGCTCAATAGAACCAATTGCTGTTGAGGGAATTAATGCGGCTTCTTGTTGACGTTTTTCAGTTCCTGCCGGATATTGGACTCAGCTATGGTAACCTTGGTCAGCAAATCCTGAAGCTCCTTAGTGCTCAGTTGGGAAAGAAACCCTGCATCCAGTCCGGAAAAAGCTGCGTTGAGATTTGCCATTCTGATTTGAACAGCGTAATCAGTAGACATAAGATGTCCCTCCTCTATAAAAGATAATTTATTATACTACAAACTACGTAAAATGTCAAAAGGTATTTAAAAAAGAGAAGCTTTGTGATAGAATGAAGGAAATATAAAGAGAGGAGAGGAAGAAATTTATGAATAAGGTGGCGTTAATTACAGGTAGTACCAGAGGAATAGGTAAAGCAATAGCAAGAGAATTTGCAAAAAAAGGGTATGACATTATAATCAATTATATTAATAGTAGAGAAAAAGCAGAAGAATTAAAACAACAAATAGAAGAAATGTATAATGTAAAAGTATTGGCTATTCAAGCAAATTTGGAAAATGAAATAGAGATAAAAAATATGGTGAACAAAGCGATAAAAGAATTTGAAGAGAAGACTGTTGAAGATTGGAAAAAAACTTTAGATGTCAATTTAATAGCGCCATTTGTTTTAACAAAATTAGTGGGAAAAGAAATGATGCAACAAAAAGGAGGAGTAATAGTTAATATTTCTAGTACTAATGGCATCAATACATACTACCCTAGTAGTGCAGAGTATGATGCGTCAAAAGCAGGCTTAATTAGCTTGACTTATGATTCAGCAGTTGAATATGCGCCTTATGTAAGAGTGAATTGTGTTGCACCAGGATGGGTAAATACAGAAATGAATAAAGAGCTTTCAGATGATTTTGTGAAGGGGGAGACGGAGAGAATTTTAGTAAAGAGATTTGGAGAACCAGAGGAGATTGCAAAAGTAGTAACATTTTTAGCAAGTGAAGATGCTAGTTTTATAAATTCAGAAGTCATTAAAGCAGACGGCGGATGGTATTAATAATACAAAGAAGGAAGGGAATAAGATTATGGGATCATATATAGAAACAAATGATACCTTGCAAATAACAAGAGAGCAGGGATTTCCAAAAGAATTAAATTATGAAAAGCATAAAGTAGTACTATATACACCAGAAGAAATGCAACATGCTCACAATATCATTGATAGGAATGAAGAGACTAGATATATAGAATAGAGGAGATTAAAACATGAAATTAGTGAAACTAAATGAAGTAGAGAAGTTTAATAATAGTGATAAATGTACTGTTTGGGAATATCCATTAGATGATAAAGACATTAATTGTGCAACAGCAGTAATAAAAGGAAGATATCCAGATAAAGGATATTGCATGAATGAAGAGTGTAAAGAGTTAATTTATGTAGTAGAAGGAAATGGAACTCTAAATAAGAAAGAAGAGACAATCCATTTTCAAAAAGGTGATGTTATTTTAATTGATAAAGGAGAAACATATTTCTGGGAGGCAAATTGCAACATTGTTATGCCATGTACACCAGCTTGATATCTAGAACAACATAGAATAATACAAGAATAAAAATTAGAGGTAAGATATGGAATTAAAAGAAAAATTAGAGATGTTAAATGAAAATAGCAGTGTAGCAGAAATTCAACAATATATTAAAGATATGAAAAAAGATAGAAAGTTTGACGATGTTACGATTGAGAGAGAAATGATGTTATTTCTGGAGGAGCTAGGAGAATTGGCAAAAGCAATTAGAAAAAATACAAAAGGATATTTAGATGTTGCTAAAAAATATGATACTAGTGTAGAAGAAGAACTTGCAGATTGTTTTATTTATCTACTTAGTATTGCTAATATGAATGATATAGATGTTTTTAAGGCTTTTAAAGAGAAAGAAAGAAAAAATTGTGAAAGAATATGGAAATAGAAAGCAGAGTATTGGATGGAAGATAAATGAGAAACTTAGAAAGTAAATTAAAAAATAGAGAAATAAATAACACATTATTAGAAGAATATGGTTTTAAAAAGGATAAGAGCAAATATATTTATCAAACAAAGATACAAAACAATCAATTTGAAATTCAGGTAGTTATTTCAGAGAAAGAAAGCTATGCTAAATTAACAGATTTAGAAAATGAGGAAGAGTTTGCTTTGGTAGATGTTGAGACATCTACAGGACAATTTATAGGAAGTATAAAGCAAGAATATGGAAATGTAATAGAGGATATTATTCAAAAATGTACTAGTAAAGAAGCCTTTAAAAGTAAGCAAGCAAAAGAAGTGATACAATATATAAAGAAAAAGTATGGAGACGGGCTAGAATTTTTATGGGAAAAATTTGATGATAATGCTATATGGAGAAATACACAAAATGATAAATGGTATGGAGTCCTATTAACCCTATCAGAAAGAAAATTAGGATTAGAATCAGATAAGGTTGTTGAAGTAATAGATTTAAGATACCAAAAAGAAAAGATAGAAGATATTTTAAATCAGCCTAATATTTTTCCAGGGTATCATATGAATAAAAAAAGTTGGATAACTATAAAGTTAGATGAAACAGTAGATACAAAGAAGATATATAGTTTAATAGATAATAGTTATAACTTATCCATTGGAAATAAGTGTGGTTTGACAAGAGATGGTTTATCTAAAAGAGTATATGAATATTTAACTACCATTCCAAAGGGGAAAGTAGTTACGTATAAACAAGTGGCAGAAAGTTTAGGAAATAAAGGGCTAGCAAGGGTAGTCGGAAATATACTTCACAAAAATCCAGATGAACATAAATATCCTTGTTATAAAGTGCTAAATAGCAAGGGAGAGCTTGCAGAGGCTTTTGTATTTGGTGGAAAAGGAGTTCAAAAGCAGAAGCTAGAAAAAGAGGGAATTAAGGTAATCAATGGTAAAGTAGATTTAAGCCTATATCAATGGCAAGAATGATAAAGAAAGGAAGAAATATTATGATAGATATTCATATGCATACTATATATTCAGATGGAGATAAAACTGTAGAAGAAGTATTAAAAATGTGTGAAGCTAAAAAATTAGAGTATATATCAATTACAGATCATGATACTTGTAAGCAGTATCAAGATGAAGCTTTTCAAAAGAACCTTTTTAGTGGGAAGATTATCAAAGGCTCAGAATTACATGCTGTGTTTCAAAAAAGGAATATTGAAATATTGGCATATCATGTAGATACAGATGTGATTGATAACTGGTGTCAAAAGTACTACTCTGAAGAAAAGTTAAAAGAGCAACAAATGATATGTTATCAAAGGTTATTAGATATATGTGATAAGCATGGACTTGTCTATGATGAAAGTAAAATTAGAAAGCCTAAGACTGCATCTGAATATGTAGAAAGAGCGATTTATGAAGAAGTAATGGAACATAAAGAAAATCATTCGGTTTTAGGGGAATTTACGCAGTCATTTGGAATATTTTTTAGAAAAGGTTTAGCGAACCCAGAAAGTAGCTATTTTATGAACCATGTAGAATTTAGACCTTCATATAAAGAAGTAATTGATATTATTCATAAAGCAGGAGGAAAAGCTTTTTTAGCACATCCTTTTGAGTATAGAATACCAGATACAATGAAATTTATAGAGGATTTGAGAAGAGAGGCGGAGCTAGATGGAATAGAATGTTTCCATCCATCATCAGCAGATGATGACAAAAAGGATATTTTAGTAGCATATGCAAAAGAAAATCATTTATATATAAGTGGCGGAAGTGACTATCATGGAACACCAAAACCAGATATAGAGATTGGTGTAGGAAAAGGAAATTTAAGTATTTCTAAAGAGATTATAGAAGAATGGATATAACAAGGAGGTAAGTTATTATGGGAAGAATTCTAAAAATAAGAGAAGTAGGTGATCCTATTTTAGCTGTGAAATGTAAAGAAGTTGATATAAAAAATATTGATAAAGAACTATTAGAGCAAATTGAAGATATGAAAGAAACCTTAAACTTTACAGAAGGATTTGGCATAGCAGCACCACAAGTAGGAGTAAATAAAAGAATTGCTATTATTCAAGTAGATAAAGAAAAATGTTTTTATAAAGATTGTGAAGAAGTACCAACAACGGTTATGATAAATCCAACATGGAGAAAGTTATCAGAAGAAAAAACAATAGAATATGAAGGGTGCTTAAGTGTACCTTCTATTAGAGGGAAAGTTGAGAGATATACTTATATTGAAGTAACTTATTATAACGAGCAAGGCGAAAAGATAGTAAAGCAAGTAAAGGGCTTTACGGCAAGAGATATTCAGCATGAATGTGATCATTTAGAGGGCATTGTATTTTTAGAAAAAGTATCAGGCGAAAATAGATTTGCAACAAAAGAAATGATAAATAAATTTAGGTTAAAAGAAGAAGGATAAAAATGAAATTAGAGGACTTAAAAGTAAAGTATGATAAATTGCAAAAAAAGTATGGAGCAAAAGAATTAGATTCTATATATAACGGAGGATGTGCAAAAAATCCTAATATCTGTTTTGTTTTTATGAATCCAACAGGAAGGAATATTGCATCTTCTAAAGAATGGAAGGGAATAAAATCTCCATGGATTGGTACTAAAAACATATGGGATTTATTTTATCAATTAGAACTAATGGATGAAGGAATTTATAAAAAGATAAAAGAATATAAACCAACTGATTGGACAGAAGAATTTGCAAAACAAGTTTATGAAGAGGTAGAAAAACATCAGTATTTTATTACCAATCTTGGAAAATGCACACAAGTAGATGCAAGAGTAATACCAAATAGTGTTTATGAAGAATATTTAGACTTATTAGAGCAAGAAATAGAAATGATTAATCCTAAAGTGGTTATTCTATTTGGAAATCAAGTAAGTTCTATTGTACTAAAACAAAAGATATCTGTTTCACAGTGTAGAAAGCAATTGTTTACCAAAGACATAAATGGCAAAGAGTATAAGTTTTATTCTGTATATTATCCTATTGGAAATGGAAGATTTAATATAGATAAATCCATAGAAGATATTAAATATATTATGCAAGAAAATTTTTGAGGTGAGGAGTAAGAAATGGAGAAAAAGCAGACAATAGATTTTATAGGGAATGGTTTTTGTTTTAATGCAGAATTTGGAAATAATGCAGCATATTATAAAGAAGAGCAAGGAAAAAGGTTATTACTAATTGACTGTGGAGAATCTATTTTGCAAATATGTAAAAGGGATTAAACCTACTATCCTATATCCTGAGAAAGAAAAATTAGAACAACTTTTGACGATTACGGAAAATGAATCAAATACATTTCAATTAGTAGCTCCAAGTGAATATGAAAAGTTTCTAATAGAGGCTATAAGATATGATACACCAGCACATATAAGTATAGAAGAATTAAAAAGAATATTTAGTCAAAATGAAAGAAGCAAAATTACTTGTATGCATTTTGATGATGAAATAACCATGCAAATGGCTGAATGTCTTGGATTTAATGTAGCAAGAGTAAAAGGATTAAGAGAATTGGAGAGATGAAAATAATGGTGAAGGAAAAAGAAAACCAAATAATAGTAGAAGTTGGGTCAACATGTACAAAAATTGACCAATATGATGGAAATACAGTTAAAAGGATAGACGAAAAAACGATACAATTTAAAAAACATTATATGGAAGATGGAAAATTAAGAGAAGAAGATGTGCAAGAGTTAATCTATAGTGTTAATGAAGTGAAAACTAAAGTACAAGATATCTTTATATGTGGAACTAGTATTTTTAGAGAATTACAAGAAGCGGAAAAAAGTGAATTTCTAAGCAGGTTTGAAAGAGAAACAGGATATCAATTTCAGATTATTTCACAACAAGAAGAAAATCAATTAACTGTTTTTGGCACGACTAGATTTGTTAAAGGAAAAGTTTGTGTATTTATTGGTGGAGGAGGTTCTACTGAAATTGCAATTTATGATAATGAAATTAAGGAAAATGTTAATACTAACATAGGTGTTATGGATATCATGCAAGAATTTCCAGATTTGGCAGAGGAGTATGCAACAACAGATTTAGAAACTGTAAAGAGTTATATAAGAGAGAGATTAAATTTGCCAAAAGAAAAAGCAGATATATTGATATTAGCAGGTGGAGGTCATGAAAAATTTGCAAGAAATTCTGGTATTAAGTATGAAAAAAATACTTTATATAGTGATGAAACAGCCCCTATTATGATGGATATAGAAACGAGAAAAAGTGAAACACAAAGATATTACAAAGCTATTTCCTTAGAAGAAATAAAAAATAGAGTAAGTGATCCGAATTGGTGGTATGCTACAAGAGCGATGTGTGCTTTTGTATTAGTAGTAGCAGAAGAGGTTGGAGCAAAATATGTAGTGCCAACTAACATTGCTATGGTGTATGGACTTATAGGAAAATGATATGGTTAAAAACAGTAGAAAATTTAAAAATCTACTGTTTTTTTATTTTAGAAAAATCTGGAATGGATAAAAATTACTCATGATGGTAAAAATAAAAATGGGAGGGAAAGAAATGATATTTAAACCAACTGCTATTTATTTTGAAAAAGATATAGAAAATTATGAGTTAGGAAAAAAGTTATTAGAAAAATATAAGGATGTTCCTAAAATCCAGATTGAAAATCATAACAATATAGAAGAAATGAGAAAAAAGGAAAATTCAGAATTTTTGAAAATGAAGAAAAATTTAATTATTGGTACAAGGAAAACACATAAATTTGTAGAAAATCACAAAGTATCTGACTATTTAGTACCATATACTTCTTCAGGTTGTATTGCTAGTTGTATGTATTGTTACTTAGTATGCCATTATAATAAATGTGCCTATATGAGACTATTTGTAAACAGAGAAGAAATGCTAGAAAAAATTATCAAAACAGCAAATAAATCAGACAAAGAATTAACTTTTGAAATCGGAAGTAATAGTGATTTGGTATTGGAAAATACGATAACAAACAACTTAGTTTGGACAATAGAAAATTTTAAAGATACTGAAAAGGGAAAACTAACCTTTCCAACAAAATTTGCTTATGTAGATGATTTATTGCCATTGGACCATAGACATAAAGTGATTATTAGAATGAGCGTGAATCCTGAATATATTATTAATCATGTGGAGTTTGGAACTTCAAGATTAAAAGAGAGAGTAGAAGCAATTAACAAATTAGTAGAGGCAGATTATGAAGTGGGAATACTAATTGCACCTGTTATCTTTTTAGAAAATTGGAGAGAGCTATATCATGAATTAATTGTATACTTACAACAAAATTTAAGCCCAAAAGCGAAAGAAAAGATATTTTTTGAAGTGATTTTTATGACATATAGTTATGTACATGATGCAATTAATAAAGAAGCATTTCAAAATAGTATAGAGATATTTAATAAAAGTAAAATGACAGGAAGAGGAAAAGGTAAGTATATGTATCAAACAGATATTAGGAAAGAGGGAGAAGAGTTTTTTAGAAAAGAATTAAATCATTATTTTGAGAATAATAAGATATGGTATATAGTATAAAAAGAGGACCTAAGATAGGTCCTTTCGCATTTTTAACTCAAAGTAATTTTATTCTTATTCTTCTTAATAATCTTTTCATCTTTTAGCCTTTTAATTTCACGCATCATAGCAGTTCTTTCAATCATCAAATAATCAGATAAATCTGTTAGAGAAAGTGGAAGTTCAAAGCTCTTACTATGGCTTTCAGAAGCAAGTATCTGAAAATAAGTAAGAAGTTTATCCCTAACACTTTTATTGGTAAGGAGTAACATTCTAAAGTTTTGTTTAGCAATACTAGTAAAAACAAGGTCAGGAAGATTTTTTAAAATCTCAATATGATATAAACAATCTTCTGTGCAATTTTCTGCAGCATCATAGGGATAAAAAAGAACTTTGCACTTTTCTTTTGCTAAAACAAACAACTCTCTATCCATATAAATCTTAAAGAGAGGTTCACCAAATACATCATTTTTGGTATAATAATATAGAATTTTTTTATTACCATCTTTATCATAAGTTAAAAGCTGTGCTCGTCCTTCTAATAAGATGCAAAATTGATTTCTTTTTGAAAGTAAAGTAGTAATAATTTCATCAGCTTGAAATTCCTTGATTTCAATGAGTCTACAGTTACTTTTTAGCCTATCTATAAAATTATCAGAGTCAAAATTTCTAACCATTCAAATCACCTATATGAATACTATATCACAAAATAGTTGCCATAGCAACACTAAAAAAATAAAAAGTGAATTCTCATGGGTTTAGATAAAGAAATATTTTGTAACATAATTGTAATATTATAAAAAAACATAGTTAATACAAGGCTTATAGCAAACCTGAAAAAGAAAATTACAAAAAGTTGCCATAGCAACTTTCTAAAATCGAATTTTCAAATAGAATATAATCATCCTAAAGCACAAAGGAAATAAAAAAAGAAACAAAGCGCAAATTTACAAAATCTAAAAAGCATAGCTTTTAATATTTTGTAACATTTGCATAACTTATTTCTACAGAAAGTGCAAGCACTTTCCTAGAACTAAGAAAAAAACATAGGGGGTAAAACATGAAAATAATCAAAAGAGATGGAACAATAGTAGAATATAACCCTGAGAAAATCAGAGTAGCTATTGGAAAAGCAAACAATGAAGTAAGAAGAAAGGAAAAGGCAACAAAGGAAGAAATTGATGAAATTATTGGATATATTGAAGAATTAGATAAATCGAGAATCCTTGTAGAAGATATACAAGATATTATTGAACAAAAATTAATGGAAATTGGAAAATACAATTTAGCAAAACAATATATTACATATCGTTACACAAGAGCATTAGTTAGAAAAGCAAATACAACAGACCAAAGTATCAAAGAATTAATTGAAGGTGAAAGTGAATATTGGAATAGTGAAAATGCAAATAAAAATGCAAAAGTAGTAACTACACAAAGAGATTATTTAGCGGGAATTACAAGTACAGACATTACTAGAAGATTTTTATTACCAGAAGATGTAGTAAAAGCACATGATGAAGGAATTATCCATTTCCATGATGCAGACTACTTTGCACAAAATGCTTTAACTAATTGTGAATTAATTAATTTAGATGATATGTTACAAAATGGTACGATTATGAATGGCGTTATGATTGAAAAACCACATAGATTCATTACTGCATGTACCATTGCAACACAAATCATTTTAGCAGTTACCTCTTCTACTTATGGTGGTGCCACAGTATCTCTATCTCACTTAGCACCATTTGTAAAAAGTAGCTATGATAAATATTATAAAAAATATAAAGAAAATGGATTAACAGAAGAACAAGCTAAAAAGTTTGCAGAGTTAGACACGAAAAAAGAAGTTGCAGATGGAGTACAAACTTTCAATTACCAAGTTAATTCTATGACAAACACTAATGGACAAGCTCCATTCTTATCAGTTACTATGTATCTAGGAGAAACAGAAGAATACAAAGAAGAATTAGCATTAATTATTGAAGAATTCTTAAAAGAAAGAATTTTAGGATTTAAGAATGAAAAAGGTGTATATATTACCCCAGCCTTCCCTAAATTATTGTATGTACTAGAAGAAGATAATGTTCATGAAGAAAGTAAATATTGGTACTTAACAAAATTAGCAGCAGAATGTACAGCTAAAAGATTAGTTCCAGACTACATCTCAGAAAAAATGATGAAACAATTGAAGAAAAATGAATTGGGAGATGGAGAGTGTTATCCATGCATGGGATGTCGTTCTTTCTTAACACCAGATAGAACAATGAGTCTTGGAAATTTAGCAAATGCTAAAAATTATCAAGAAGGAAAAGGTAAATATTATGGAAGATTTAATCAAGGAGTAGTATCTATTAACTTAGTGGATGTTGCTTTATCTTCTGGAAAAGATCAAAAGAAATTCTGGGATATTTATGAAGAAAGATTGGAATTATGCCATAAAGCATTACAAGTAAGACATGAGAGACTATCAAAAGTAACGAGTGACATTGCACCAATTTTATGGCAACATGGAGCACTAGCAAGACTTCCAAAAGGAGCAAGTTTAGAACCATTATTACATAACGGATATTCAACAATTTCTCTAGGATATGCAGGACTATATGAGTGTGTAAAATATATGACAGATAAGAGCCATACAGATAATGGAGAAGGAAAAGATTTCGCAGTTCAGGTAATGCAAAAAATGAACGACAAATGTCAAGAATGGAAAGCTGCAGAAAATATCGATTATAGTGTTTATGGAACTCCTATTGAATCAACAACTTATAAATTCTCTAAATGTTTAAAAGAAAGATTTGGAGTAGTAGAAGGAATCACAGATAAAAACTATATTACCAATTCATACCATGTACCAGTTTTTGAAGAAATTGATGCATTCTCTAAATTAAAATTAGAAAGTGAATTCCAAAAGCTAAGCCCAGGAGGCGCTATCTCTTATGTAGAAACACCAAATCTACAAAATAATTTAGATGTTGTAGTTCAAATTATCCAATATATTTATGATAATATTATGTATGCTGAATTAAATACAAAATCAGATTATTGCCAAGAATGTGGATTTACAGGTGAAATTCTAATTGATGAAGATTTAGAATGGTATTGCCCAGAATGTGGAAATAGAAACCATGATACATTAAATGTAGCAAGAAGAACTTGTGGATACATTGGAAGTAATTTCTGGAATAAAGGAAGAACACAAGAAATTAAAGAAAGAGTTCTTCATATTGATAATAAGGATTATGATGAAAATGAAGAGGAAGAATGTGGTCATTGCCATACTCAAGCAGTAGTACAAGAAGCAGTATAATCAAGTAAAACAAAAGACATATATGGTAAGAGCCCTATATGTCTTTGCTTATCAAAAAGGAGGAGAACATGAGATATAATAAGATTCGCAAGATGGATATTTCGGATGGACCAGGAATTAGAGTATCTATTTTTATGCAAGGATGTGCATTCCACTGCAAGAATTGCTTTAATCCAGAAACCCATGACTTTAATGGAGGGAAAGAATTTACAGAAGATACGATCGATAAGGTATTAGAGTTATGTGATAATAATACCATAGAAGGATTATCTATCTTAGGTGGAGAGCCAATGCATCCAACTAATATAGAGGGGACTAAGAGACTTGCAAAGGCATTTAAGGAAGTCTATCCTAACAAGACAATATGGGTATGGAGTGGTTTTCTATTTGACAGAGACTTGAAAAACGAGGAGGTATTAAACTATATTGACGTTTTAGTAGATGGGCAGTATGTAGATGAGTTACATAATCCTACATTAAAATGGAAAGGTTCTTCTAACCAAAGAGTGATTGATGTACAAAAAAGCTTGAAGTGTGGAAACGTAGTAGTAATTGAATAAAGAGAGAAAAAGACATATGTTAAACCATGGGGAGAAAAATATGTCTTTTTTATGTACTTTTTCTGTTATGCAGAAACAATTTACAAAAATACCTAAAAATGGTTGACTTTGCATAAAAGCCGTAGTATAATAATACAGTATGTATTTGGCGATGAAGTAAGATGTGGCTACAAATTTAGAGTATTTTAGATTTGGAGGGAACTCTTATGGAGTATGTCGTGGCTTAGACCAAGGCGGTAAGTTACAAAATAAAGAGCACTTATCCCAAGTGAACACATACAAAACTTGGGTTTTTATATTGGTAATAAATGAAACACCAGGGTGCGTTATAACTTCCGACCGAAATATGGACGAAAAAGTCCAGAAAAAATAGAAGGAGGGAATTTTTAAATGGCAACAAAGAAAGAAACTACAGTAACAAGTGAAAAAATCAGAATAAGACTAAAAGCTTATGATTCAGTTGTTTTAGAACAGTCTGCTGAAAAAATAGTAGATACTGCTAAAAAGACAGGAGCTAAAGTATCAGGTCCTATTCCATTACCAACAGAAAAGGAGATTGTTACAATCTTACGTTCTCCTCACAAACACAAGGATTCAAGAGAACAATTTGAAATGAGAACACATAAAAGAGTAATTGATATTCTTTACCCAACACAAAAAACAGTTGACAATTTAATGAAAATTGATTTGCCAGCAGGTGTGGATATTGAAATTAAATTGTAATCCTTAGAAAAAATTAAAATAAGGATATATTTTAAAAGAAAACAAAAATCAAACCAAGCTGATTAAAAAAATCAGCCAATAGTTAGGAGGAAATAGAGACAATGAGTAAAACATTAATTGGAAAAAAAGTTGGAATGACTCAAATCTTTGATGAACAAGGAAAAGTAATTCCAGTAACAGCTATTGAAGCTGGTCCATGTACAGTAGTACAAGTAAAAACAGTTGAAACTGATGGATACAATGCTATTCAATTAGGTTTCGGAGATGTAAAAGAACATAAAGTAATTAAACCTGTAAAAGGTCATTATACAAAAGTTAATTTAACACCTAAAAAACATTTAAGAGAATTTAGAGTTGATTCTGTTCAAGAAGTAAAAGTAGGAGATGAATTAAAAGCTGATACTTTTGTAGCAGGAGATAAACTAGACATTCAAGGAACTTCAAAAGGAAAAGGATTCCAAGGTGTTATTAAACGTCATGGTCAATCAAGAGGACCTATGGGACATGGTTCTATGTATCATAGAAGACCAGGTTCAATGGGATCAACAACTACACCAGGTAGAGTATTTAAAGGAAAAAGATTACCAGGACATATGGGACATGTAACTGTTACTATTCAAAACTTAGAAGTAGTAAAAGTAGATTTAGACAAAAATGTAGTTTTAGTAAAAGGTAGTGTACCAGGAGCAAATGGAGCTATTTTAAAACTAAAAACAAGTGTAAAAAGTAAATAAGGAGGGAAAGACAAATGCCTAAAGTAGATGTATACGATATAGAAGGTAAAAAAGTAAAGACAATTGAACTTAAAGAAGAAGTATTTGGTATTGAACCAAATGAAACAGTAGTACATCATGTTTTAGTAAATTACCTAGCTAATCAAAGACAAGGTACACAAAGCACTAAAACAAGAAGCGAAGTATCTGGTGGTGGAAGAAAACCATGGAGACAAAAAGGTACAGGTCGTGCAAGACAAGGTAGTATCCGTGCACCACACTGGGTAGGTGGAGGTATCGCATTAGGACCAAAACCACGTTCATATAATTACACAGTAAATAAAAAAGAAAGACAATTAGCAATCAAATCATTATTAAGCTCTAAAGTATTAGAGAAAGAATTAGTTGTTGTAGAAAAATTACCATTAAAAGAAATTAAAACAAAAGAAATGGCAAGAGTTCTAAACAACTTAAAAGTAGAAGGAAAAGCAGTTATTCTTTTAGCTGAAAAAGATGAAATTGTTCAAAAATCAGCAAGAAACATTGAAGGAGTTAAAACACTTCAAGTTGGAACTATCAATGTATATGATTTATTGAAACATAAAAATCTAGTCGTAACAGAAGATACTGTTAAAAAATTAGAGGAGGTGTATGCATAATGAAAGCAGAAGACGTTATCATAGCACCAGTTGTTACTGAAAAAAGTAATGACGGATTACAAGAAGGAAAATATACCTTTAAAGTAAATAAGAAAGCTACTAAAATTGACATTAGAAATGCAGTAGAAAAACTTTTTGAAGTAAAGGTTTTAAATGTTAACACAATGAGTGTTAAAGGAAAAAATAAAAGAATGGGTAAAACATCAGGAAAAACTCCTGATTGGAAAAAAGCAATTGTTACAATTGATACAAACCCATCTGATGTAAAATATTTATCAAAAGGCGGAAAAGAAGTTAAAGTTTCTAAGAAATATAAAGACAGTATTGAACACTTTATGGGCGCCTAAATTAAGTTAGCTGTCCAAACGAAGTGAGTTACAGATAACTTATGCAATCGAATGAAAAGAGATTGTAAACCTTATAAAAATTATCGAGAAATAAACTCGGATAATAAATAATAATGAAGAAAGAGAGGAAGGAACTTTCAAAAGCGAGTATTGCTAGGAAGATGAGAAAATATTTTTGGAGACTATACAAAGGTATGTCGAAAGAATATTTGTGAAATCTGACAACGCAAGACGAAGATTTTCAAAGTTTCGTAAATGAAATGGGAACAAAAAGATTTAAACCTTACACACCTTCAAGAAGAAACATGACAGTTTCTACATTTGAAGAAATCACAAAAAAAGAACCAGAAAAATCTCTACTAGCAACTAAAAAGAAAAATGCAGGTAGAAATTCATATGGAAGAATAACAGTAAGACATCAAGGCGGTGGAAATAGACAAAAATATAGAATTATTGATTTCAAGAGAAACAAAGTAGATATGCCAGCAACAGTTATTGGTATCGAATACGATCCAAACAGAAGTGCAAATATCGCATTAATTCAATATGAAGATGGAGAAAAGGCATACATTTTAGCACCAGTAGGATTAAAAGATGGTGATAAAGTAGTATCAGGAGAAAAAGCAGATATTAAACCAGGAAACTGCATGAAAATTGAAAGCATTCCAGTAGGTACTATGATTCACAATATCGAATTGAATCCAGGTCAAGGTGGAAAAATGGTTAGAGCAGCTGGTCAAGAAGCTCAATTAATGGCTAAAGAAGGAAAATATGCACATGTAAGACTTCCTTCTGGCGAAATGAGATTAGTTATGGCTATTTGCAAGGCTACTATTGGTACTGTAGGAAATGCAGACCATGAAAATATTAAAATTGGTAAAGCAGGAAGAACAAGACATATGGGAATTAGACCAACTGTTAGAGGTTCTGTAATGAACCCAGTAGATCACCCTCATGGTGGTGGTGAAGGTAAAGCACCAGTAGGACACGCAGGACCAATGACTCCTTGGGGTAAACCAGCTTTAGGATACAAGACAAGAAAGAACCATAAACAAAGCGATAAGCTAATAACAAAAAGAAGAAAATAGAAAATGAAAAGAGAAGAAAGTTAAGTCAGCTGTGCGAAGCGAAGCAAGCTACAGATGACTTATACAACGAAAAGTTAAAAAGAAGGAGGAAAGATTAATGTCAAGATCAGAAAAAAAGCCACCATTTGTTGCACCAGAATTATTAAAGAGAATTGATGCAATGAATGAAAATGGAAATAAAGAAGTAATCAAAACTTGGTCAAGAGCATCTACAATCTATCCACAAATGGTTGGACACACAATTGCTGTTCATGATGGTAGAAAACATGTACCAGTTTATATCACAGAAGAAATGATAGGACATAAATTAGGTGAATTTGCACCAACAAGAACATTTAAAGGACATTCAGGAGACAAGACAACCACGGCTAAATAGGATAAAAGTTGACGGGGACATATTTTGTCCCTAGAGAAATGACAAAGGGGGAAGATGTGTCCCCAACAAGAACTCAAAAAAGTAGAGGAGGAAGAAAAGATGGAGGAAGTTATCATTCCAACAGCAGAAGCAACTCTAAGATATGCTAGAATTTCAAGTAGAAAAGTAAAAATTGTAGCAGATTTAATTAGAGGAAAAGATATTGATGAAGCTTTAGCAATTGCAAAATATGCTCCAAAAGCATCAAGCGAAATTATAGAAAAATTATTAAAATCAGCAATTGCCAATGCTGAAAACAATCATCATATGGCACATGAAAAACTATATGTTGCAGAAATTTATGCAAATCAAGGTCCAACTCTAAAAAGAATTAGACCAGCTGCAAAAGGTAGTGCAGTAAGAATTAGAAAAAGAACAAGCCATATTACAATCGTGTTAAAAGAGAGAGATTAAGAAAGGAGGACTTAACAAAATGGGACAAAAAGTAGATCCTAACGGATTAAGAGTAGGTGTCATTAAAGATTGGAATTCTAAATGGTATGCAGACAAGAGAAATTTTGCAGATTACTTAGTAGAAGACCACAAAATCCGTGAATATGTTAAGAAAAAATTATATGTTGCAGGAATTTCAAAAATCGAAATTGAAAGAACTGCTAAGTTCGTAAGAGTAAATGTATATACAGCAAAACCAGGTTTAGTAATTGGTAAAGGTGGAAACCTTGCAGAAGTATTAAAAGCTGAACTTGAAAAAATGATTGGTAAAACAGTAAACTTAAATATTACTGAAGTTAAGAACATTGATGTAGATGCACAATTAGTTGCTGAAAACATTGCAGGACAACTAGAAAGAAGAATTTCTTTTAGAAGAGCTATGAAACAATGTATGCAAAAAACTATGAAAGCAGGTGCTTTAGGAATTAAAACTGCCGTATCTGGAAGATTAGGTGGAGCAGATATGGCAAGAACAGAGTTCTATAAAGAAGGTACTATTCCACTTCAAACTTTAAGAGCAGATATCGAATATGGATTTGCAGAAGCAGATACCACATATGGAAAAATCGGTGTTAAAGTTTGGATTTATAAAGGAGAAGTTCTTCCAACTAAGAAGAAAGTAGTGGAAGGAGGAGACAGATAATGCCATTAATGCCAAAAAGAACGAAATATAGAAAACTACAAAAAGGTAGAGTAAGAGGGAAAGCAGCAAGAGGAAATAAAGTATCTGATGGAGAATTCGGATTACAGGCTCAAGAAATTGGTTTGATTACATCTAACCAAATAGAAGCAGCCCGTGTTGCTATGACTCGTTACATTAAAAGAGGTGGAAAGGTTTGGATTAAAATCTTCCCAGACAAACCAATGACTGCAAAACCTATTGGTACTCGTATGGGTAAAGGTAAAGGTGCGGTAGAATATTGGGTAGCGGCTGTTAAACCAGGAAGAGTAATGTTTGAAATTGCAGGTGTTCCAGAAGAAACTGCAAAAGAAGCATTAAGATTAGCTGGAAACAAGTTATCTATTAAATGTAAGTTTGTCAAAAGAGAAACTGCAAGCGAGGTAGGTGATAGTGATGAAGATAAATAAAATCAAAGAAATGTCTTCACCAGATCTAGAAAAAGAATTAGGAGAACTAAAAAATGAATTGTTTAAACTAAGATTTAGTTTAGCAACAAATGGATTAGATAATCCTATGAAAATTAAAGAAGTGAAGAAAGATATAGCAAGAATTAAAACAGTTCTTAGAGAAAGAGAACTTAAGACAGAATAAATAGGAAAATCCCGGGCGGGGACATACCTTAGCCCTAGAGGAGTGACCGTGGGGAAAGATGTGTCCCCCATAGAAGACTCAGAAAAGGAGGAAAAGATGGAAGAAAGAAATCTTCGTAAAACCATGATTGGTATTGTTGTTTCTGACAAAATGGATAAAACAGTAGTAGTTGCTGTTAAAACTAGTGAAATGAACAAAATGTATGGAAAAATTGAAAAGAAAACATACAAATTAAAAGCTCATGATGAAAACAATTCATGCCAAACAGGTGATAAAGTAAAAGTAATGGAAACAAGACCACTTTCTAAAGATAAGAGATGGAGAGTAGTTGAAGTTTTAGAAAAGGCAGTAATAAAATAAAAAGAGGAAGTGAAACCCTGCGGGGACACACCTTAGCCCTAAAGGAGTGACTTGGGGGAAAGATGTGTCATCGTTAGAGTTTAGAAAGGAGATTGTAATGGTACAACAACAAAGTATCTTAAAAGTTGCTGATAACACTGGTGCAAGAGAAATTATGTGCATTAGATGTTTAGGTGGTTCATATAGAAAATATGCTGGTGTAGGCGATATTATTGTTGCTTCTGTAAAAGCAGCTATACCAGGTGGTGTTGTAAAAAAAGGTGATGTTGTAAAAGCTGTTGTTGTAAGAACTAAAAAGCCAATTAGAAGAGCAGATGGTTCTTATGTAAGGTTTGACGAAAATGCAGCAGTAATTATCAAAGAAGATAAAACACCAAAAGGAACTCGTATTTTTGGTCCTGTAGCTAGAGAATTAAGAGATGGAGAGTATATGAAAATACTTTCATTAGCTCCAGAGGTTCTTTAAGCCGTTAGCGAAAATGTCTAGCAGACATTAGAGCGATACGGATTAAAGATGCGAGATTGAAATATTTGTTAGCGAAGACAGCTGAAAAAGCTGTATGAGTGTTACAAAGATGAAATCGTAGCTCTTTAAAAGAAAGACACGAAAACTTGAAATAAAGAGGTGAAAAATAAATGAAAATCAAAAAAGGTGACAATGTTAAAGTTTTATCTGGAAATGATAAAGGAAAAACAGGAGAAGTTTTAGAAGTAATTCCTAAGACACAAAAAATAGTTGTCAAAGGTGTTAATATTCGTAAAAAACACGTTAAACCTAGAAAACAAGGTGAAGAGGGAGGAATCATCCCTGTAGAATGTAGTATACATAGTAGCAAAGTAAACGTAGTATGTCCAAAATGTAATAAAGCAACTAGAGTAGGATATCTAGTTGAAGGAGATAGCAAAGTACGTGTTTGCAAGAAATGTGGAGCAAAATTGAAATAGAAAGGAGGTCTGTAAAGACTTATGGAAATATTAAGAGAACAATATCAAAAAGAAATTATACCAGCAATGATGAAAAAATTTAATTATAAGTCAGTAATGGAAGTTCCTAAATTAGAAAAAATCGTAATTAACATTGGTTTAGGAGATATAAAAGATAATCCAAAATCATTAGAAAATGCAGTAAATGATTTAACAATTATCACTGGTCAAAAGCCAATTATTACAAAGGCTAAAAAGGCCATTGCAGCTTTCAAACTTAGAGAAGGCGTTAATGTGGGATGCAAAGTTACATTAAGAAGTGGTAAAATGTATGATTTTGCTTACAAACTATTTAACACAGCATTACCAAGAGTAAGAGATTTTAGAGGAGTTTCAAGCAATTCTTTTGATGGAAGAGGAAACTATTCAATGGGAATTAAAGAGCAATTAATTTTCCCAGAAATCGAATATGATAAAATTGATAAAATTAGAGGTATGGATATTATTTTCGTTACTACTGCAAAAAATGATGAAGAAGCTAAAGAGTTACTTTCATTATTAGGAATGCCATTCCAAGGGTAGACGAAAAGAAAGGAGAAATTCATGGCTAAAAAGTCTTTAAAGGTAAAACAACAAAGAGAACAAAAATACAAAACAAGAGAATATAACCGTTGCAAAATTTGTGGAAGACCACATGCATATATTAGAAAATTCGGAATTTGCCGTGTTTGTTTTAGAGAATTAGCTCATAAGGGAGAAATTCCAGGAGTGAAAAAGGCAAGTTGGTAAAAAGGAGGGAAAAATAAATGAACACAACTGACCCAATCGCAGATATGTTAACAAGAATTAGAAATGCTAACAGTCAAAAACATAAAACAGTTGATATACCTAGCTCAAATATGAAAAAAGCAATTGCTGATATCTTATTTAAAGAAGGATATGTTGCTGCTTATGAAGAAATTAATGAAAATAGTCAAGGTGTGATTCGTATCACATTAAAATATGATGAAAAAGGCGCAAGAGTAATTGATGGTTTAAAGAGAATTAGTAAACCAGGTTTAAGAGTTTATGCGTCTAAAGAAGAATTACCACAAGTTCTAAATGGCTTAGGAGTTGCTTTAATTTCTACTTCAAAAGGAATTAAAACAGATAGAGAAGCAAGAAAAGAAGGACTTGGAGGAGAAGTATTAGCTTATATTTGGTAAGTAGCGTTAGCTGTACGAAGCTAAGTTAGTGGTTTGAACGAAGTGAGTTACGAATAACTTATGCGTAGTGAAACGAAGCAAAGCGAGTTACAGATAACTTATACAATCAAGCAAAGCGAGATTGTGAAAGGAAATAAAAAGCAAAGAGGTGAAAGGAAATGTCAAGAATAGGAAATAAACCTATTACAGTACCAGAAGGTGTTGAAGTTACTTTAAATGATCACCATATTACTGTAAAAGGACCAAAAGGAACATTAGAAAGAGACTTACACAAAAATATAACTATAACAATGGAAGAAAACACTATTCATGTTACTAGACCTAATGATGAAGCTGAAAACAGAAGCTTACATGGATTAACAAGAACTTTAATTAACAACATGATTGAAGGAGTTGTTCATGAATTCAAAAGAGAGCTAGAAATTAATGGTGTTGGTTATAGAGCTCAAAAACAAGGAAATAAATTAGTTATGAATTTAGGTTACTCTCACAATGTTGAGATTGAACCACCAGCAGGAATTACTTTTGATTTAGCAGATGCAAACCATATCACTGTTAGAGGAATTGATAAAGAAGTAGTTGGTCAAACAGCAGCTGTTATCAGAACAAAAAGACCTCCAGAGGTATATAGAGGTAAAGGTATTAAATATGCTGAAGAACATATTAGACGTAAAGAAGGTAAAGCTGGTAAGAAATAAAATTTCAAATTTGAATAGTCAATATGCTAATGCTGTTACATTAGTAGAAAGGAGAAAATAATGATTAAGAAAATCAATAGAAAGCTTGAAAGAGAAAGAAGACATATTAGAGTTCGCAATAAAATTTCAGGAACAGCAGAGCGTCCTAGATTATGTGTATATAGAAGCAATAGCAATTTATATGTACAAATTGTTGATGATGTAGCTGGAAATACTTTAGCTCAAGCATCTACTTTAGATAAAGAAGTAAAAACAAAACATGCTAATAAAGAAGCTGCTAAGGAAGTTGGAGCTTTAATTGCAAAGAAAGCTCTTGATAAGAAAATCAAAGAAGTTGTTTTTGATAGAGGCGGATACATTTATCATGGAGTAGTAAAAGAGTTAGCAGAAGCCGCAAGGGAGAATGGACTAGAATTCTAACTCAGTGGGGACATACCTTGTCCCTAAAGGAATACTAAGGGGAAGGATGTGTCCCCATTAGAGAAGAACGATGTTAAGTATTAAAAAAGGAGGGAAAATAAAGTGCAATCAGAAAATACATCAGAATTAAAAGAAAAAGTAGTTGCAATCAACAGAGTAGCAAAAGTTGTAAAAGGTGGTAGAAACTTTAGATTTAGTGCTGTTGTTGTTGTTGGTGACGAAAACGGACACGTTGGTGTAGGCAATGGTAAAGCAGCCGAAGTTCCAGATGCTATTAAAAAAGCAATTGAGGAAGCTAAAAAGAATTTAGTAGAAGTTCCAATCGTAGGAACAACAATTCCTCATGAATATGTTGGAAAATTTGGAAGTGCTAGTGTTGTATTAAAGCCAGCTCAAGAAGGTTCTGGAGTTATCGCAGGTGGTAGTGTAAGACCTGTACTTGAACTTGCTGGATATAAAGATATTAGAACAAAGGTTATTGGAACAAATAACCCAAGAAACGTGGTATATGCTACATTAGAAGGATTAAAAAGTATGAAAACAGCTGAACAAATTGCTCATAAAAGAGGAAAAACTGTAGCAGATATTCTATAAACTAAAAAGTCTAATGGGGACATATCTTGTCCCTAGAGGAATACTATGGGGAGAAATATGTCCCCAACGAGAACTCAAATAATTAAAAATAGGAGGTGTAATCGCAAAATGAATTTAGACGAATTAAAACCAGCACAAAAAACACAAACAAGAACTAGAGTTGGTCGTGGCGTTGGTTCAGGTCTTGGAAAAACTTCTGGAAGAGGACATAAAGGACAAAAAGCAAGAAGTGGTGGAGGAGTTAGAAGAGGATTTGAAGGAGGTCAAACACCATTATATAGAAGATTACCAAAAAGAGGATTTACTAATATTTTTGCTAACAATTACACAGAAGTAACACTTACTATGCTTAACAAATCAAGCAAAGAAGATGTTACGGCTGAAAGTTTAATTGAAGATGGTATCATTCGTAAAGCAAATGATGGTATTGTCATTATTGCAACAGGTACTTTAGAGAAGAAAGTAAATGTCAAAGCCGTAAGATTTACTAAAGCTGCAAAAGAAAAAATTGAAGCTTTAGGAGGAAAGGCTGAGGTGATCTAATGTTTAAAACGATTATTAACGCATTGAAAACACCAGATGTAAGAAAGAGAATTTTATATACACTATTATTAATCGTATTATTTAGACTAGGTTGCTTTATTACAATTCCTGGTGTTGACACATTTGCTTTAAATGAAGCTATGTCAGGAGCTAATGGAATGGCAGGATTAATTAACTTAATCTCAGGTGGAGCTTTTTCAAGATTCTCTATCTTTGCTATGTCTATAACTCCATATATTACAGCCTCTATTGTTATTCAATTACTAGGTATGGTTATTCCTAGTTTAGAAAGATTAATGAAAGAGGGCGGAGAAGAAGGAAGAAATAGAATTAACAAGTATACTAAATTATTAACAGTAGTACTTGCTTTAATTGAGGGAATTGGTTTATACCTATCTTATAAGTCTTCTGGAATTTTCGTGGGAGAAGGATTTGCAACAGGAGCATTAGTTGTTATTTCATTAATGGCAGGAACAGCACTTTTAATGTGGCTTGGAGAACAAATCACAGAAAAGGGAGTTGGAAATGGTATTTCTATGATTATTTTCGTAGGTATTATTTCAGGACTACCAAGTGCAGTTACGACTATTTGGAATTTAATTATGGGAACAGGAACTTTTAGCACAACAGGATTACTAATGGCACTAGGTGTTGTGATTGGTGCAATTATATTAATTGCTGGAGTAATCTTTGTTCAACAAGCTGAGAGAAGAATACCTGTACAATATGCTAAAAAGGTAGTAGGAAGAAGAATGGTAGGAGCACAAAATACACATATTCCATTGAAATTAGCAATGGCAGGTGTTATGCCAATTATATTTGCTTCATCATTTATGACTTTCCCAGCTATGATTATTCAAATGTTTGTACCAGATATTGCGACTCAAACAGGTTTCTGGTCAGTGATTTATAAATTTTCAATTGCTACTTCATCAGCAGGGGTACCAGTTGGATATACGATTATAAATGCACTTGTATATTTATTGTTAATTGTTGGATTTACATTCTTTTATACATATGCAACTTTCAATCCACTAGAGGTGGCTAATAATATTAAGAAAAATGGTGGATTCATTCCAGGCATTAGAGCTGGAAAACCAACATCAGACTACTTGGGCTCTGTTATCTCAAAGCTATTATGGTTTGGTGGACTTTTCTTAGCAATTATTGCTATTTTACCAATGTTAACTAGATTTATTCCAAATGTAGATTTAACATTTGGTGGAACTTCTATCTTGATTGTAGTAGGTGTTGCATTAGAGATGGTACAACAATTAGAATCATTATTAGTAATGAGACATTATAAAGGATTCTTAGATTAATAATTTTAAAAGACATTTTAGGACGGACAGATATGCTCCGTCCAAAATGCGTGAAGGGAGAAAAATCTATGTATATTGTAATGTTAGGTGCCCCGGGTAGTGGAAAAGGAACGGCTGCTAAAATATTAGCAAAAGAGACTAGACTTCCACATATATCTACTGGAGATATGTTTCGTGAGCAAATAAAAAAGGAGACAGAACTTGGAAAATTAGCCAATAGCTATATTTCAAAAGGACAGCTAGTACCAGATGAAGTAACAATTAATATTGTTAAAGATAGATTAAGCTGGGAAGATGCTAAAAATGGCGTGATACTTGATGGATTTCCAAGAACCATAGAACAAGCAAGAGCATTAGATGATATCTTGAGAGAGCAAGGAAAGGAAATTACCCTTGTACCTGAATTAATTATTTCAGATAAAATTATTATTGAGAGAATTTTAAATAGAGCAACATGTTCTAATAAAGAATGTGGGGCAATTTACAATACAAAATTTAAACCGTCTAAAGTAGATGGGATATGTGATATTTGTGGAGCTCTATTATCTACTAGAACAGATGATAATGAAGAAACTATTAGAAATCGTTTAGAAGTATATCGTGAGAATTCTAAAGATTTAATAGAATATTACAAAGAAAAAGGTGTTTTAATATCCATTACACCTAAAGAACCAACAGCTGAAAATGCTTCAGAACAGGCAGTAACAAAAATTCTAGAATTAACCAAATAAATAGAATAATGTTAAGGTAGGAGGTTCTTAAACTGAAAAAAGGAAGTAAGAAAATTGGTAACGATTAAATCACAAAAAGAAATTGAAAAAATGAAAGAAGCCTGTAGACTAACAGGCTTCGTGTATCAAGAAATTGAAAAATATATTAAACCAGGAATTACAACCATGGATTTAGACCAGTTTGCTGAAAAGATTATTAGGGAACATGGCGGAGTTCCTGCGCAAAAAGGATACCCTAGTGGCGAAAAAGGCGTGCCTGATTTCCCTGGTACCTTATGTGTTTCCATTAATGATGAAATTATTCATGGAATACCATCTAATAGAAGAGTAATACATGATGGAGATGTTGTTAGCATTGATTTAGTGGTTTATAAAAATGGATTTCATGGAGATGCTGCAAGAACTTTTGTTGTTGGTAATAGTACGCCAATTAAACAGAAATTAGTGGATATTACAAGACAAGCTTTTTTTGAGGGAATTCAATATGCAGTAAAAGGAAATCGCATTGGCGATATTTCTCATGCAATAGGTGAATTCGTTGAAAAAAATGGATTTAATGTAGTAAGAGAATTTCAAGGACATGGAATAGGAGAAGAAATGCATGAAGATCCAGGTATTCCAAATTATGGAAAAGCAGGAAGAGGTATAAGACTAGAACCTGGTATGACTCTAGCAATAGAGCCAATGGTAATGGTAGGAAAACCAGACATTTGTGTATTAGACGATGGGTGGACAATTGTAACAGAAGATGAAACGCTCGCAGCCCATTATGAAAATACCATTTTAATTACAGAAAAAGAGCCAGAGATATTGACATTATTGTAAAAATGCGATATACTATACAAGATATTGTGCCTAGGTGCAATTAAACTGGTTAATTAAGAACAAAATTGACCACAAATAATGGAGGAAAATATGTCAAAAGAGGATGTTATAGAAGTTGAAGGAACAGTAGTAGAAGCACTACCTAATACTAACTTTAAAGTTGAATTAGAAAATGGACATCAAATCTTAGCTCATATTTCTGGAAAATTAAGAATGAATTACATCAAGATTCTTCCAGGCGATAAAGTAAAAGTTGAATTATCACCATATGATTTGACCAAAGGTCGTATCACATGGCGTGCAAAGTAATAGAACCTAGCGGGGACATACTTCGTCCCTAAAGGAATACTAAGGGGAGAAATGTGTCCCCGTTAGAAAACTTAAACGAAACAAAGAGGTGAAAGAAATGAAAGTAAGACCATCAGTAAAACCTATGTGTGAAAAATGCAAGGTAATTAAAAGAAAAGGTACCATTCGCGTTATTTGCGAAAACCCAAAACACAAACAAAGACAAGGATAGTTAAAACTTATAAATATAGCACAAATCTTAAAGACGCGGCTGTAATATAGATTTGTGTTTATATATATGTCCAAAAATATTATTGATTGGTTTTTGCCAATGCATTTCACCAATAATAGGACACAAAATAGAAAACAAAATATTTGGAGGTGTAAATAAAAATGGCTCGTTTAGCAGGAGTTGATTTACCTAGAGAAAAAAGAATAGAAATAGGACTAACTTATATTTATGGAATAGGCCTAACAAGTTCACAAAAAATTCTTGAAAAAGCAAAAGTAGATCCTAATATTAGAGTAAAAGACTTAACAGATGATCAAGTACAAGATATTAGAAATGCAATGGAAGGTTATACCGTTGAAGGTGACTTACGTAGAGAGGTTGCTTTAAACATTAAAAGATTAACTGAAATTGGATGCTATAGAGGTATGAGACATAGAAGAGGTCTTCCTGTAAGAGGACAAAGAACAAAAACAAACGCTCGTACAAGAAAAGGACCAAGAAAATTAGTTAGCAAAAGTAAAAAATAAAATATAAGCCTGATAAAATAAGGAGGGAATAAAACAAAATGGCAACAAAAAATGTAACGAAAAAAACAGTAACTAGAAGAAGAGACAGAAAAAACATTGAAAAAGGTATGGCTCATATTCATTCTAGTTTTAATAATACAATAGTTACAATTACAGACGTTCAAGGAAATGCAATTTCTTGGGCAAGTGCTGGTGAACTTGGATTTAAAGGTTCTAGAAAGAGCACACCATTTGCAGCTGGAGAAGCAGCAGAAACTGCAGCAAAAGCAGCAATGGAACATGGATTAAAATCAGTTGAAGTATTTGTAAAAGGACCAGGTTCTGGTCGTGAAGCAGCAATTAGGTCATTACAATCAGCAGGATTGGAAATTAGCTCAATTAAAGATGTTACCCCAATTCCTCACAATGGTTGTAGACCACCAAAAAGAAGAAGAGTATAAGGATGGTGAAAAAATAAAATGGCAAGATATAAAGATGAACAATGTCGTATTTGTCGTAGAGAAGGACAAAAATTGTTCTTAAAAGGTTCAAGATGCTACACAGATAAATGCAGTATTTCTAGAAGAAATTATGCACCAGGTCAAAATGGCCAAAAGAAAAAGAAACTTTCTGAGTATGGTACTCAGTTAAGAGAAAAACAAAAAACAAAAGCTTTTTATGGTGTAGGTGAAAAACAATTTAGAAAATACTTTGATATGGCGTCTGCAAACAGAGGTAAAACAGGTGAAGTATTACTTCAAATTTTAGAAACTAGATTAGATAATGTAGTATATCGTTTAGGATATGGCGCATCACGTGCACAAGCAAGAATGTTAGTAACACATGGAACATTTGAAGTGAATGGTCATAAAGTAGACATCGCATCATATTTAGTAAAAGCAGGAGATGTAATTTCTGTAAGAGAAATTAGAAAAGATAATGGGGTTATTAAGCTAAACGTAGAAGAAAACGGAGCAAGACCAGTTCCAGAATGGCTAGAGAAAGATGTTAAAAACTTAAGTGGTAAAGTTGTAAAACTACCAGCAAGAGAAGATGTCGATTTACCAGTCGAAGAACATTTAATAGTAGAGCTTTACTCTAAATAATAATTTAATTGTAAAAATAGAAATGTTTTTCTATTATCTATTGGGAGGTAAAAAATGATAGAATTCGAAAAGCCAAATATTAAATGCTTAGAGATGGATAATGATAAAAATTATGCAAAATTTGTATGCGAACCATTAGAAAGAGGATATGGTATTACAATAGGTAACTCTTTAAGAAGAATTTTACTATCCTCACTTCCAGGATGTGCAATTACAAGTGTTAAGATTGATGGAGTATTACATGAGTTCTCTACTATTCCAAATGTAGTAGAAGATGTTCCAGAAATTGTTATCAATTTAAAAACTGTTAGTTTGAAAATGGATAAAAATGAGGAAAAAGTATTAAGAATTGATTTCAAAGGACCAGGTGAAGTAAAAGCTGGAGATATTATGACAGATGGTACAGTAGAAATACTAAATCCAGATTTACATATTGCTACAGTATCAGAAGGTGGTCATTTAGTAATGGAAATGACTGCAGATATGGGTAGAGGTTATAATAACGCTGAAAAGAATAAAAAGCCAGATCAAGCAATTAGTGTATTACCAATAGATTCTATTTATACACCTGTAAAGAAAGTAAATTATGCAGTAGAAAATACTAGAGTTGGACAAATGGTAGACTACGATAAATTAACTATCGAAGTTTGGACAAACGGAAGCTTGAAGCCTGATGAGGCATTAAGTTTAGCTGCAAAAGTTATGACAGGTCACTTGGAATTATTTATTGACTTATCAGAAGCAACAAAGAATACACAAGTCATGGTAGAAAAAGAAGAATCTAAGAAAGAAAAAGTTCTAGAAATGTCTATTGAAGACTTAGAATTATCTGTTAGATCATTCAATTGCTTAAAGAGAGCAGCAATTTCTACAGTAGAAGACTTAACCAACAAAACAGAAAGTGATATGATGAAAGTAAGAAATCTTGGAAAGAAATCTTTAGATGAAGTAACTAATAAATTACATTCATTAGGATTAGACTTTGCCAAGGAAGAAGAATAAAGAAAAAAGTCGTAACCCGACGGGGACAGAGAACCCTGACGGTGGACAGAATAGTAAGAACCAGTAGGGCACAAAACCCAGCGGTGGACAGAACTTATCCCTAGAGGAATACAAAAGGGAAAATTCTGTCACCGATAGAAAACTAAAAAGGAGGCGAAGAAATTGGCAACAAATAGAAAATTAGGTAGAACAACTGATATTAGATTAGCAATGCTTAGAACATTAGTAACTGATTTAATATTACATGGTAAAATAGAGACAACTGAAGCTAGAGCAAAAGAAGTAAAAGCTATGGTAGATAGCATTATTGCTTTAGCAGTAAAAGAGAAAGATAACTTTGAAGAAGTAGAAGTGAAAGTTTCTAAAGCGAAATTAGATGCTAAGGGAAACAAAGAAACAGAACTTGTAAAAAGCAAAAATGGTAAAGAATATTTAAAAGTAGTAAAAGAAACAACAACTGAAAAAAGGCAAAAAGATATGCCATCTAGATTGAATGCTAGAAGAAAAATGATGAAAACAGTTAATAAAGTAAAAGATGCAAAAGGAAACAACATTGACTTAACTGCAAAATTATTTAATGAAATTGCTCCTAAATATGAAGGTAGAGTTGGAGGATACACAAGAATTCTAAAAACTGGACCAAGAAGAGGAGACAATGCAGAAATAGTTATTCTAGAATTAGTATAGAATTTGCTCTAGAAAGGATGAAACAAGTATGGAAATAGCAAAATATATCGTATTAGTTATTTATATCATTGTATGTGTTGCTTTAATTATTTTAGCAACAATGCAAAATAGCGAAAAAGCAGGGGCTTCAGGAACAATTACAGGTTCTTCAACCAATAATTTCTATGAGCAAAATAAAGGAAGAACAAAACAAGGCAAGCTAAAAAGATGGACAATTATGTTAGGAATTGCATTTGTTGTATTAGCACTTGTTTTAGGTATTCTATATCTAGTGTAAAACAAAATCAAATAGAGGGGACTATGAAAAGAACATAGTCCCTTTTTGTGCTATTTTAGTAAGATAAAGAAGTTGAATTTTATGTGAATTTGTGGTATAATAGATTAAATAGGTGGAAGACCTAAGTTTTATCTGTGTTGCGTATTGCAACAAAAACTATCACTTTGTAAAATCTAGGAGGTAACAAAATGAAAAACTGGAGTAGACGGAAGAAAGTGAGTGTTGCTTTCATAATCAGCATTGTGTCCATGTTGCTGATTGGAAACATCATTCAATACTCGCAAAATACGGAACTCAAGGAGCGGATGCGAGAGCAACAGGAATACCATTGGGATGAGTATAGCGAGTTGTCACAGAAAAAAGAAGCTCTGGAACAGAACCTCGAAGAAATGGAAAGCGATTTGGAATTTGAAAAAATTCTACGTCGAGTTGCAGAAGAAGATTATCAGAAAATTGCTACATGGACTCTGGAGGAAGCAAAAAGACAAGCCGAAGAAGATGGATTTGATCCTGACGCGGTGGACTGGTTCTTGAACAGCCAGGGACACTGGTGTTTTTGGTTCTATGATTGAACTGAGTGAGTGACTCTTCCCCCCGTTTGCTAAGATAAACGGGGGGAAGAAGTTTTTTATTTAGGAAATTGCAATAAATTATTTTAATGATTTGTATAATTGACGCAGATTTCATAATTAATAGAGCAAAGCGAGTTACAGATATCTTATGCAGAGGCATAGTTAAGTTATGAATGCGCAAGATAGTTATTATAATTATTACAACTTCCTAATGTTTTTTGTATAGAATACGTAAGCTTGATAAAAAAATTAGTGTGTGTTATTATAAAGTAAAATTGGAATAAGAAATGATATTTGTAGTAAAATAATAGTAGATAATTAAAGGAGAACTATGAAAAAAGATTTTACAGGAATTTTTAGAGGAAATGAAAAAGGTTTTGGTTTTGTCAAAGTAGAAGAGCAAGAAGATGAAATCTATATTTCTAGAGGTAATACCAAGGATGCCATTGATGGTGATGAGGTATTAATTAAAATAATAGAAGCAAGCCGAGAAGATAAGCATCAAGAAGGAAAGGTATTAAAAGTGTTAAAACATAATAAAGATACCTTTGTTGGTGTATTTCAAAAAAGTAGAAATTTTGGATTTGTGGTTCCAGATGATAGAAAAGTAAATAGCGATATCTTTATTTCAAAAAAGAATTGTGGAAAAGCGAAAAATAACCAAAAAGTAGTAGCTCAGATTACGAAGTTTCCACAAGGGAATAAAAGTGCAGAAGGAAAGATTATAGAGATCTTAGGATATCAAGATCAAGCTGGTGTAGACATGCTGTCATTAGTAAAAGAATATGATTTACCTTATGAATTTCCAGACCCTGTGATAGAAGAAGCAACTAGCATCAAACAAGAAGTGGCAAAAAAAGATATTCCAAATCGTTTAGATTTAAGAGAAAAAGAGATTTTTACAATTGATGGAGAAGATGCCAAAGACTTAGATGATGCAGTAGCAGTAGAAAAATTAAAAAATGGAAACTATTTGTTAAACGTATCTATTGCAGATGTTAGTTACTATGTAAAAGAAAATTCTTTATTAGATAGAGAAGCAATTGTTAGGGGAACTAGTATCTATATGCTAGATAGAGTAATCCCAATGCTTCCAAAAGAACTATCAAATGGTATTTGTAGCTTAAATCAAGGAGAAGATAGATTTGCACTTACTGTTCTTATGGAAATTGATCAAAATGGAAAAGTAATCTCATCAGATATTCAAAAGAGTATTATCAATGTAACTAGAAGAATGAGTTATAAAGAAGTACAAGATATTTTAGATGAATTAGACCAAGAGAATCCATATTTTTCACATTTCAAAAGAATGGCAGAACTCGCAAATATTTTAAAACAAAGAAGGAGATTAGCAGGAAGTTTAGAATTAGATATTCCAGAAAGTAAAATTGTTTTAGATAAGCATGGCATAGCAGTAGATGTTAAAAAATATGAAATGTATTTTACCAATGAATTGATCGAACAATTTATGCTAACTGCCAATGAAACAGTAGCAGAAAAGTTTTATTGGTTAGAAGCGCCATTTATTTATCGTGTGCATGAAGTACCTGATATGGAGAAAATAGAGGAGTTAAATAAGTTCTTGTGGAATTTAGGGTATAAAATAAAGGGAAGCAAAGATAATATTCATCCAAAGGCTTTTGCAGAAGTATTAGAAGAAATACAAGGCAAGCCAGAAGAAAGAGTCGTATCGAATTTGGTTTTAAGAACTCTAAAAATTGCAAGATATGGAAATGAAAATAAAGGACATTTTGGAATTGCTAGTAAATATTATTGTCACTTTACTTCGCCAATTAGAAGATATCCCGACCTATTTATTCATAGAATTATTTCAAGATACTTAGAAAATAATTACCAACTGTCAGATGAACAATTAGAAAAGTATGGGGAGCAATCGGCACGTTATGCAGAAAGTTCATCTGATAGAGAAAAAATTGCACAAAAAGTAGAAAGAGATGCTGAAGATATTAAAAAGGCTGAGTTTATGCAAGATAAAATTGGTGAAGAGTATGATGGTATTATTTCAAGTATTACTTCTTTTGGTATTTTTGTGGAGTTAGAGAATACTGTAGAAGGACTAATTCGTTTTGATGATTTAGGAGATGAGTATTTTATTTATGATGAGAATAAAAAGACTTTACAAGGTGAGAAAAGCAAGAAGATGTATAAAATAGGAGATAGTATTCGTATTAGAGTTATTTTTGCAGATAAACTAACAAGAAGAATAGACTTTGAAGCTATTTTGTGATATAATTACGTAATATGGCAAGTAATAACTTGAAAAATAGAATTCCTAAAATTCACTAAATAGTGAGAGGAAAAATCCTCTAACTTTTGGTTTTACAATATAGAAAATAACAACAATAAAAGTCGGATTGAAACTCTGACTCAGGAAAACAAACAAATGGATAAATGGAGAGAAGTTATAAAGGAGGGGCTAGAAGAGGAACCAAAACTTTTGAATTATATGGAAAAACATTTTGCGGAAAAGATGGAAGAAAATGCTAAGGAGATTGAGAAATGCATGAATAGTCAGGAAAATGCAGTACCGCTATATAAGTTCTTACTGTATTTTGGTTAACACCATAAGCAAATATCACAAACGCACCATAATCCCCTATAAGGAATTATGGTGCGTTTGTATAGACTTCAGTTAGCTGAATAAGCAGTACATTTTGTACTGTTTATTTTACGAAAAACAGATAAAGTCAAAAAATGACATAACATATATTGACACATCGTAAAATAATATGTTATAATTAAAGTGTTAGTATTAAGCTAGCCGTGTGAAGCAAAGCGAAATTGCAAAACTTAAGAAGAACTTTTATAGCACATTGAAAACAAAATAAGTAAAGTATTCTGCTAAAACAAAGAAAAATAGTAAGAATGTGTATAAAAGTAATTCAAAATGTAAATACTAAAAACAAAAGAGTGTTAGTTTAAGGACGTATTTTTAACTAACGCTTTTATGAAAATAAAAATTTATGTAAAAAGATAAAAAGTGTTGGTTAAAAATACGTCCCTAAACTGACACAGAAGGAGAACCAATGAAGAAAAAAGAAGTAAAGAATAGACGGAATCACATTAGTTGCACTCGTTGTAACAATCGTGGTATTACTTATCTTAGCAGGAATCACAATTATGTATGTTATGGGAGATAATAGTATATTTAAGCTAGCCCAAGATGCTAAAGACAAGACAGAGCAGGCAAAAAATGACGAGAGAGATTACTTTAACAATTTAGACAAT
>JAAWKD010000021.1 GCA_022797215.1 Clostridia bacterium | reverse complement strand
ATTACACCAAATCGTTTTAACGATTTGTGTAAGTGACGTAGAAGATAATTATTGCGATTGTTACAACTTCTTAATGCTTTAGCATTTAGAAGTTGTTAATATCGCTTTTTTATGCTTACTAGATAAGTTTAAGCTTTTTCAATTCTTCTTCTAAATGTTGTTGATTTGCAATAGATAGAGGAATTAGCGGCAACCTAGGTAGACCAGCCTGGTATCCCATTTTGTTGAGTGCAGCTTTTACAGGGATAGGGTTTACTTCACTAAATAAGCAATGAATAAGAGGGATACATTTAATTTGAGAATCTTTTGCTAAAGTGAAATTACCACTTAAGTAATCAAATACCATATTATGTACAAATTTTGGTGCAAGATTAGAAAGTACAGAAATAACACCGATGCCACCTAGAGAAAGAATAGGAAGAGTTTGATCATCATTACCAGAATAAATCCAGAGGTCATCTCCACAAAGAGAAGCAATTTCAGCTACTTGAGAAAGGTTTCCACTAGCTTCTTTAATTCCAACAATATTTGGAATTTTAGAGAGGGCAAGACAGGTTTTAGGTTCTATATTTACTCCTGTTCGACTAGGTACATTGTATAGAATAATAGGTAGAGTAACATTTTTTGCAATTTCCGAGTAATGTGCAACAAGACCAGCTTGTGTTGTCTTATTATAATAAGGTGTGACTAATAATAAGCCATCTACACTGACACTTTCTGCATACTGCGAAAGTGCAATTACTTCTTGCGTGTTATTTCCACCTGTACCGCTAATTACAGGAATTCTTTTGTGTACAATTTGAACTGTAAAATCAATGACTTTTTTCTTTTCTTCTAAGGACATAGTTGAAGATTCACCAGTAGTACCACAAATAATAATACTATCAGCACCTTGTTCAATTTGAAATTCTAAAAGTTTTTTTAGCTCCTCAAAATTGATGCCATCTTTGGTAAAAGGAGTAACTAAAGCGGTACCACAGCCAATAAATAAGTTTTTTTTCAAAATAAAACCTCCTCTATCAAAAGTTCAATAATTAAACTAAAATATAATATGTATCAAAATTATTTAATGATAATAAATTTTAAAATGTTTAAAAAGAGAAATAGGAAATGTAAGTTGAAAAAGAAAACTAATTATGTTATAATAGAAAAAGCATTCTGTAGAATACTACTAGCAAATGTGCAGAAGTAGAACCTTGTTACTAAAAAACGATAAAAAGAGGTGGAGAGATGGAAACTTACACAGAGCATGGACGGACAATTGAAGTAAAACCAGTAGCCAACTTGAGCAAGGCTGAGGTCAGGTTGTTTTTTTATTTTCTGACCCAGAAGGCGGGGAATTTTTCGGAGAAGCAACAAAGAAAATTTCATGCATACTTTGAAAGGGGAACCATGCCTAAGGAAATGGGGATGATTACTAAAAAGGGAGATCAGGCTTTCTGTATTAGGGAAGTGGACTCTGGTTGTTACACCCTTTACATTTCAGAGAATGAAGAATGTGCCCTTTGCTGCAGAGTTAAGAAAATTGTCGAAAAAGTAAAAAGATAACAAGGAAAAGGAAGGAACCTGGGGTGATTTATCATCTCAGGTTCCTTTTTTCTACATAGAGAATATTATTTTAAAAATCCATTAATAATTTGTTCTTCAGCTTCAGATTCAGTTAAGCCAAGTGACATTAGTTTAATAATTTGATCACCTGCAATTTTACCAATAGCAGCTTCATGAATTAAACTTGCGTCTATATGATTAGCAATAATTTGTGGTGTAGAAATAACTTTTGCTTTATCCATAATAATGGCATCACATTCCACATGACCAAAACATTTTGTATTGCCATTTACATTAGAAATAAATTCTTGTGTAGAATTATCGCGTGCAATAGAACGAGAAGCCACACGAACACTCGAATTTTCACCATTTAAGTCTACATTAAAGATGGTTTTAGCAGTTTGTTTGCCAGCAGTCATAATACGTTCTGTAATGAGTAAATTACTGTTAGGTCCAAGTTCTCCTTTTGTTTCACGAACAGTAGAAGTAACACCTTTAATTTGAACAGTTTCCATTTCTAAGTTACTACCATCTTCTAAGTAGACAATAGTTTGAGGATTTAAAACCTTATCACCAGTTCCGTCACCTTCACCATAATGTTTTTCAATATATTTTACTTTAGAACCTTTTCCTAAATGAAAAGTATGAATACCATCATGTTGAGAAGTTTCACAAGAGGTATTGTGAATACCACAGCCAGCTACAATTACAACATCAGCATTTTCTCCAACATAGAAATCATTGTAGACTACATCATTAAATCCACCTTGTGTTAAGATAACAGGGATATGAACACTTTCATTTTTCGTGTTAGGCTTAATAATAATATCAATACCAGGCTTGTCCTGTTTAGTGACAATATCAATGTTGCTCGTAGTTTGTCTAGCAATTCCTTTACCATTTTCACGAATATTGTATGCACCCATAGGAGTTTTTTCAATATCAGCAATAGACTTTAATAAGTTCATCTCAATAGCATCTAATTTATTTTCAATTTCGTTACTCATTAATGGTTACCTCCTTTATCAATCATTACTTTACAAGGTTTTGTTGTCTGATTTAGGAGAAGGGGAAGAATCTCTTTCTTTTGACCAATTGCCTGAATTTCTCCATTAGCTAACAAAATAATTTCATCGGAAATGTTTAAAATCTTTTCTTGATGAGAAATAATGACAATAGAGGAATTTTGGATTTCATGGTGCATTTTTTCAAATACGCTAATCAAGCTATTAAAACTCCATAAATCAATTCCAGCTTCTGGTTCATCAAAAACAGTAAGTTTTGATTTTTTTGCTGCAAGCATTGCAATTTCAATACGCTTTAATTCTCCACCAGATAAAGAGTTACTAATTTCACGATTTAAGTAATCCTTAGCACATAAACCAACATCAGATAAGTAATCACAAGCTTCTGAAAGTTTTAGTTGATTTCCAGCAGAGATTTCAATTAGATCTTTCACAGTTAATCCCTTAAATTTAACAGGTTGCTGAAAAGCAAAACCAATTCCAAGTTTAGCTCTATCAGTAATGCTTTTATGAGTAATATCTTGTCCATCTAATAAAATGGTACCAGAATCGGGAGTTAAGATACCCATAATAATTTTAGCAAGTGTGGATTTACCAGAACCATTAGGACCAGTAATAGCTACTAACTTGCTGTTATCTATTTTTAAGTTAATGTGATTTAAAATTTGTTTATGATCTCTTGCAAAAGAGATGTCTTTTAATTCTAACATAATGCCTCCTATTTTTATTGTTCAAAATATATAGAGATAGCCTATTAGCTGTTTAGCAAACAAATATATATTTTAAACAACACAATTTTAGCACAAAATACAAGAAAATACAACAAAAATAGCTTTTGAAACAACAAAAGAATCCATATATAGGGCTTAGCCTATATGTGGACTCAATGTACTTTATAATGAATTAAAAAACATATTTCTAGTAGTTTATTAATTTTTCCAAAATTTGTACTGCATTACTGGCAGCACCTTTTCTCAAATTATCAGCAACTACCCATAAGTTCACACCAAAAGGAACACTAAAGTCCCTGCGAATTCTACCAACAAAAACTTCATCATGCTCATTTGCGTCTAAAGCCGTTGGATAAACTTCAAAATTGATATTATCTTTTACAATAATTCCAGGAGATCTTCGTAGAATTTCTTCTAATTCAGACAGTTCAAAATCTTTTTCAAATTCTACATTAATAGATTCGCTGTGACTGTTCAAGACAGGAACCCTTACTGTAGTAGCAGTAATCGCAAGCTGTGGTTTTTTTAAGATTTTCCTAGTTTCATTTATCATTTTTTCTTCTTCTTTGGTATAGCCATTTTCCAAAAAGACATCAATATGTGGCAAACAGTTATTAAAAATAGGGATAGGAAACTTTTGTAATTCATATCCATAGGAACTATTATGTTTAATGCCATTTTCTAAATCTACAACTCCCTTGTGACCTGCTCCTGAAACAGCTTGATAGGTACTATAAATAATCCTTTTAAGAGAATACTTGGTATCTAAAGGTTTTAAAGCAACAACTGCCTGAATAGTAGAACAATTAGGATTAGCAATAATACCTTGATGATGTTTAATCTCTTCTGGATTTACCTCTGGAACTACTAAAGGAACATTGGTAGACATTCGAAAAGCACTACTATTATCAATTACAACACAACCTTTTGAAGCTGCAATAGGAGCATAATCCTTAGCAATAATACTACCAGCAGAAAAAATGGCATAAGAGAAAGTATTATCAAAAGAAGTAGGCGTTAATTCTTGAACAATATATTCTTTTTCTAAGAATGAAAGTTTTTTACCAGCCGATTTACTAGAAGCAAAGAAAACGTATTCCTCAATAGGTAATTTTTTTTCTTCTAGAATTTTTAATATAGTTTTACCGACAAGACCAGTAGCACCAACAACAGCTAATTTATTTTTTCTCATTATCATTTCACACCTTTCAGTTTTCATTATATGAGAAAATAGGTTGTCCATATTACTTAAGAATCTTCTTCATCCATAACTTTTAAATTTTTAATCGCAAATTTTAAACTAGCATTAATGAATTCATTAATAGATTCTAGGTTATTTTCATCTACAATTCTTCGGATATTCTCTAAAACATCAGTTTCAATTCGTGCTGTGAATTGTGTGTAATCTTTTTTCTTTTTACTTTTGACTACGAAGTCAGACATCTTTTTCACCTCTTATAAATTGTATTATATGAATTCTTGAGTAGATATATTCATAAATGAATTCAAAGGTGAATTCACTATTGACTTTTAAAAAAGACAAGTATAAAATAATGAATATACATTAATATAAAAAGTAATAAGAAATAACTAAAAAAACTGAATGGGAAGATATATAGAAAAAATATTTCTAGAATTAAGGTGAAGGAGAATAAAGATGAATCTAAATGAAACAATTGGCTTAAATGTAAAATGGTATCGTTATCAAAATAGAATTACTCAAAAGCAATATTCTAATATTACAAAATTTAAAATAGAATACATTAGTGCAATTGAAAAAGGAAAAGTGAATTTAACTTGTAAAAATCTTGATATTTTAGCAAAATCATTTCATATTATACCAAAGTTATTATTTAATGAAAAGACAGCACAATTAGCAACAAAATTGCCTACAAGATTAGATAGCTGTAGAAGTACAAAAGAGGAGATTAGTTAGAAGCTCCTCAATTTTATTGCCAGAAAAACTGTAAAAATGCTTGCGTCTTATTTTAAAATTGCTATATAATAGAAAAAAATGTTTTGCAAAGGAAAAAAGAAATGATTGATTTAAAACAGAATGTACAATATATAAAAGGGGTGGGGCCTAATCGAGCTGCTTTATTAAATACTTTAGGAATTTATACTTTAGGTGATTTAATTACCTATTTTCCACGTGAGTATGAAGATAGAAGCAAAATTAAGAAAATAGGAGAACTAGAACAAGGAGAAGAGGTTACTATCGAGGCCACTGTGGTTTCAGAAGTGATTGAAAATCGTATTCGTAAAAATATGACAGTGTTAAAAGCTACAGTAGAAGATGACACAGGAAAATGCCTTATTACTTGGTTTAATCAGACATATGTAAAACAGCAAATCAAAAGAGGACAAAACTATCGTTTTTTTGGAAAGGTAGAGAAGAACTTTACGCAAACAGAGTTGAGAAGTCCAGTTTATGATGAAATTGGTAAAAATAAAAATACAGGGAAAATAATACCAGTCTATCCTTCAACATATAAGCTATCACAAACAGCAATTAGACAAGCAGTAGAAAATAGTTTAAAAATGGTAGCAAGCAAAATGGAGGAAACCCTGCCTGAGTATTTACTTTCAGAATATAACTTAGAAGGAATAGAGGAAAGTTTGCAAAAGATTCACTTTCCAAGTTCAAAAGAAGAACATATACAAGCACGTAAAAGATTAGTGTTTGAAGAATTATTAAGCTTACAGTTATCTTTATTAGAATTAAAAGGACAAGCTGAAACACAGACAGGAATTTGCTATAGTAAAAGAGCAAAAATGTCTGATGTAATTAATCAGCTACCATTTAATTTGACAAAAGCACAGTTAAGGGTATTAGAAGAAATAGACAAGGATATGGAATCTTCTAAAGTGATGAACCGTTTATTACAAGGAGATGTTGGATCTGGTAAAACCGTTGTAGCAATGATTGCAGCATATAAGGCAGTAAAATCAGGTTATCAAGCAGCCATTATGGCACCAACAGCAATCCTTGCAACCCAGCATTTAGAAGAATTTCAAAAAATTCTAGAGCCGATGGGAATTCGTTGTTCCTTGCTATTAGGAGCAACGAAAAAGAAAGAAAGAGAAGAAATATTAGAACAATTAGCAGATGGAAGTATTCAGATATTAATAGGGACACATGCATTAATTACAGATAAAGTTGTTTTCAACCAATTAGGACTTGTAATAACAGATGAACAACATCGTTTTGGTGTAAGACAAAGAGCTGCTATATCTGCTAAAGGAATTAATCCAGATGTATTAGTTATGACAGCAACACCAATTCCAAGAACTCTTGCTCTAATCTTATATGGAGACTTAGATATTTCTATTATTGATGAGCTCCCACCTAATAGGAAGAAGATAGAAACTTTTGCAGTAAGTAAAAGAATGGAAGAAAGAGTAAATCACTTTATTTGTAAAAATATTGATGAAGGAAGACAAGTTTATGTAGTATGTCCATTAGTAGAAGAAAAAGAAGAGACAGATATTGATGAGCAAAAAGCAGATTTAAAAGCAGTAAAAGAATGGACAGAAAAATATCAAAAAGAAATTTTCCCAAACTACCGAGTAGAGTGTGTTTATGGTAAGATGAAACCATCTGAAAAAGATAAAATTATGGAGCAATTCAAAAACGGTGAGATTGATATTTTAGTATCTACTACTGTTATTGAAGTAGGAGTCAATGTGCCAAATGCAAGTGTGATGATAGTAGAAAATTCAGAAAGGTTTGGCTTAGCACAGCTACACCAATTAAGAGGAAGAGTAGGAAGAGGAGAATACCAGTCTTATTGTATTTTAAAATATGATAGTCATTGTTCACAAGTAGGAAGAGAAAGAATGAAAACTATGCAAGAAACTAATGATGGATTTGTTATTGCAGAAAAAGATTTAGAACTTAGAGGAACAGGTGAGTTTTTTGGAACAAAACAACATGGAATTCCTGAGTTTAAGATTGCCAATTTATTTGTAGATATGCCAATGCTAAAATCAGTTCAGAGTGTAGCTTTAAAGATAGAAACAGAGGATAAAGGATTACAAACGCAGAAAAATGCAAAACTTAGAAAGTTAGTAGATGACAGGCTAAAACAGAATATAGCTTTATAAAAATGACTTGACATTTACATAAAAACAAAATATGATATAGGAAAAAGAAAGGAGAAAAGCCTATGGATACACAAATGCTTACATCTAATAAAGGTGGAGAATTAATTAGCTTTAAGATAAATGGGGAAGAAAAGATACATCAAGGAGAGAGCTGTATAGATGAAAATGGTAAAATTTATTGGAAAAGACATTCTCCAATATTATTCCCAATTGTAGGAAAATTGAAGAAAAACCAAACTTTAATTGGTGGAAGAACTTATGAGTTACCACAACATGGATTTGCTAGAGACTTAGAGTTTGAGCCAATTACAAAATTAGATAATTTCCATTCTTACATATTAAAAAGCAATAAATATACATTGGCAAAATATCCTTACGAATTTGAGTTATATAATACATATCGTACAGAAGAAAATAAATTAACAACAATTTATAAAGTAGTCAATACAGGTTTAATTAATTTACCCTTTGGAATAGGAGGGCATCCTGCTTTTAAAATAGATCAAGAAGAATTAAAAAAAGGACATTACTATTTAGAATTTGAGCAAGAGGAAGAAAAGATACATTTTTTATACCTAATAGATGGATTAATTGGAACAGAATATGCTAAAAATCCAATGGAAAACAAAAAAATTATTCCAATTGGTTTACATACGTTTGATAATGATGCCTTGATTATGAAAGGAATTACTTCAAATAGAATTAGTTTAAAAAAGAGAGTAACAGAAGAAACTATATTTACAATGGACTTTACCGATTTTCCTTATTTAGCAATTTGGTCAAAACCAAATGCACCGTTTATCTGTATAGAGCCTTGGTTTTCAACAGCAGATACGGTAAAAAGTTCAGGAGTATTTACACAAAAACGAGATCTAATTTCACTAAAACCAAATGACTCATTTGAGTGCAAGTATACAGTAACATTTCAGTGAGTGTCAGGTTGGGGACGTTCCTTAAAACTGACAAAAGTGTCAGTTTTAGGGACACACCTTTAGTAAAGAAAAAATAGCATAAATATAAAAGGAGCAAAAATTATGGGACCAATTATATTAAAAATGATAGCAATAACTTTAGTAGCGCTTGGAGTAGTTTGCATTTTTGATGCAAGAGTGATTACAAAAAAAGTATTTAGTTTTGGTGACCAAAATGAGGGGAGTTTAGGTCTTAAAATATTAGGATTTATTGTAGCAATAGTGGGAGCGATTATATATTATCTAGTTTTAAGATAGAACTATATTTTAGAAATTTGCTGAATAAGATATTGATATTTACAAAATAGTGTGCTACAATAACTATAGAATTTTGAAAAACGAAGAAAAAGAGAAGTAAGTTCAAACGAGCTAGAAAGAGAAAAGAAGTAGATATGCTGAGAGCTTCTTATAGAAACGAGGACTGAACGTAACTTTGGAGTTGATAAGCTGAAAATAAACTTAAGTTTATCCGTGTAACTTGCGTTAAAAGGATTTGAAGATTTGACTAATTTATTGGTCAAAATTAAGGTGGTACCGTGAGAAAATTACCTCGCCCTTAAAGATAAGGGGGAGGTTTATTGTTGTATCTAAGTAAGCCATTAAGTTTTCATTTGACTGATAAAGTATATAATTAAGGAGGAATTAAGTTATGAAAGAAGTAAAAGAAGGAGAAGTGTACAGACATTTTAAAGGACCATTTTATTATGTTATTTGTGTGGGATTAGATTCAGAAACAAGAGAAAGAATGGTGGTGTACAGGCATTTAGATGGCTCTAATATCATATGTGTTAGACCAGAGAAAATGTTTTTAGAAGAAATTCCAGAAAGACAAGATAATGTCACAGGACAAAAGGTAAGATTCGAACTAATAGAGAATTTGAAAGATTATAACTTGTCAGAGTAGGGACAGATGTCAGGCAAACTAAAGCTCCCTAATTGACAATTGAAGGAGGAAAATATGAGTAATCGTAAGCCATTAGAAGGAAAGTTTGAACCAAAAAGTTTTGAGGAGGAGATTTATCAAGAGTGGAATGAAAAAGGATATTTCAAACCATCTGACGATAAAAGCAAAGAGCCATATACAATTATAATTCCACCACCTAATATTACAGGGAAATTACATATGGGACATGCTTTAGATGAGACACTTCAAGATATTCTAATTAGGTATAAAAGAATGAAAGGGTATAACACATTGTGGATACCAGGTACAGACCATGCGTCAATTGCTACGGAAGCAAAGATTGTAGAGAATTTAAAAAAAGAAGGGATTACAAAAGAAGATTTAGGAAGAGAAGGCTTTTTAGAAAAAGCATGGGAATGGAAAAAAGAGTATGGTGGAACTATCTTAAACCAATTGAAAAAATTGGGCTGCTCTTGTGATTGGTCAAGAGAACGTTTTACTATGGATGAAGGGTTATCAAATGCTGTAAAGCATGTTTTTGTAGAGCTATATAAAAAAGGATTAATTTATAGAGGAAAAAGATTAATTAACTGGTGCCCTTATTGTAATACTTCTATTTCAGACATAGAGGTGGAGTATGAAGAAGAGCCAACACATTTATGGCATATCAAATATCCAATTAAGGGAGAAGAAGGTAAATATGTTATTGTAGCAACTACAAGACCAGAGACTATGCTTGGGGATACAGGTGTTGCAGTTCATCCAAGCGATGAAAGGTATAAAGACTTAGTTGGTAAGAGGGTAATTTTACCAATTATGGATAAGGAAATTCCAATTATAGCAGATGAATTTGTGGAAACAGAATTTGGAACAGGTGTTGTAAAATTAACACCAGCTCATGATCCTAATGACTATAGCGCAGCTATAAAGCATAATTTAGAGATTATAGAAGTATTTGATGAAAACTTCAAAATGGGTAATCTAGTATCAGAATATCAAGGAATGGAGTTATTAGAAGCAAGACAAAAAATTGTGGAAAGACTAAAAAAAGAAGGATATTTGATTAAAGTAGAGGACTATACACATAACGTAGGGAAGTGCTATCGTTGCCATCATACTATTGAACCACATATTTCAGAGCAATGGTTTGTAAAAATGGAGCCTTTGGCAAAGCCTGCAATTGAAGCAGTTAAGAACAAAGAGATTAGGTTTGTACCAGAAAGATATGAGAAAACATATTTTAACTGGATGGAAAATATCCAAGATTGGTGTATCTCCAGACAAATATGGTGGGGACATAAAATTCCAGCATATTATTGTGAGGACTGTGAAGAAATTATGGTTAGTGAGCAAGAACCACAAAAATGTACGAAATGTGGAAGTAATCATTTAAAGCAGGATGAAGATACACTAGATACATGGTTTAGCTCAGCATTATGGCCATTTTCCACTTTAGGTTGGCCAGACAAAACAGAAGATTTTGAATATTTTTATCCAACTAGTACTTTAGTTACAGGTTATGATATTATATTCTTTTGGGTAGCAAGAATGATCTTCTCAGCACTAGAGCATACAGGAAAGCCACCATTTAAAGATGTGTTTATTCACGGAATTGTGAGAGATAGTCAAGGAAGAAAAATGTCTAAGAGCTTAGGAAATGGAATTGACCCATTAGAAATTATTGACCAATATGGAACAGATGCTTTACGTTTCTCATTAGTATTAGGTATTTCAGCAGGTAATGACATCCGTTATATGCCTGAAAAATTAGAACAAGCTTCTAACTTTGCTAACAAAGTATGGAATGCAGCAAAGTTTGTTAGTAGTAATTTAGCTGATGAACAAAAAGTAAGAGACTTTTGTTATGAAGCATTTGAAAAGAATAAGGCATATGACCCAGCATGTTTCAGATTAGAAGATAAATGGATTTTGAATAAATTTGATAAATTAGTAGTGGATGTAACTAAAAATATGGAAAATTATGATTTAGGAATTGCACTTGATAAAATTTATAGCTTTATTTGGAACGAATTTTGCGACTGGTATATTGAAATGGTAAAACATAGAATTTACAGTGAAGATGAAAAAATAAAAGTTCCTGTAAGTGATGTGTTAAGTCATATTTTAGCCTCTTCTTTGAAACTATTACATCCATTTATGCCATTTATCACAGAAAAGATTTATTCTCATTTAATTGTATTTGGAACAGAAGATCTAATTGTTGCTAAATGGCCAGATACGAGAGAAAAATTTATTTTTGATAAAGAAGAAGAATTTGTAGAGAAATTAAAGAAATTAATTGTTGAAATTAGGAACGTAAGAGCTACTAGAAATATACATCCATCTAAAAAGTCAGAATTAATTTTGGTAACTACAAAGTATGAAAAGGAAGTTAATGAGGCGGAAGAAATTTTATTAAAGTTAGGATTTGGAACAAAAGTAACTATTCAAAAAGATAGGACACAGCTTCCTGAAAATGCAATTGCTATTATGCAAGAGGATATAGAATTATATATGCCATTAGAAGATTTAGTAGACTTAGAAGAAGAGAAAAAGAGATTGCAAGAAGAAAAAATAAAATTAGAAGCAGAAGTTGCAAGAGGACAAAAGATGCTTTCTAATCCAGGATTTGTAAATAAAGCACCAGAAGCTAAGATTAACGAGGAAAAAACAAAGCTTGCTAAATATGAAGAAATGCTTGCAAAAGTGGAAGAAAGATTAGGAAGTTTATAAGAGTGGAAAATGGGACGGTTCTCTTTTCCAAAAACAGAACATTTGGAGGAATTAGATGGAAGAAGAAGGCAATAAGAAAAAGGTTCTACTAGGTATGAGTGGAGGAGTTGACAGTGCAGTATCTGCTATCTTGTTACAAGAACAAGGTTATGAAGTATATGGTATCACTTTAAAATTATGGGAAGATTCTCAAAAAAATGGTGAAACAGATATTGCTCAAGATGCAAAAAAAGTGTGTGATAAATTAGGGATAGAGCATTATGTACTAGATGGGAAAGAGTTATTCCAAAAGTATGTAATTCAAGATTTCATCTGTCAATACAAAAATTGTAGAACTCCTAATCCGTGTATTGAATGTAATAAATATTTAAAATTTGGTTACATGTATGAAAAAGCAAAAGAACTAGGAATAGACTATATAGCAACAGGGCATTATGCTAAGGTAGAGTATAGTAAAAAGTATCAAGCATATGTTATCAAAAAAGCAGATAATATTGTAAAAGACCAAAGCTATGTATTGTATAACATACCAAAGGACCTAGTTTCCAAAGTAATATTTCCACTAGCGAATATGAAGAGTAAAGAAGAAATTAGACAGATTGCAAGGGAACATGGACTAGAAGTAGCTAGTAAGCCAGATAGTGAAGATATTTGCTTTATTCCAGATGGGGATTATAAGAAATTCTTAGAAGAGAACTCTGATTTAAAAGCAAAAGAAGGGAATATTGTTAATCAAAAAGAAGAAATTTTAGGAAAGCACCAGGGCTTGTATCGATATACAATAGGACAAAGAAAAGGCTTAGGAATTGCTTACTCAGAACCATTATTTGTTATAGGTTTTCAGCCAGAAAAAAATGAATTGATTGTTGGAACAGAAAAGGAAATTTATCAAAAAGAAATGTTAGTTAATCACATAAATTTTCTATTGATAGATAAATTAGAAGAGCAAATGAGAGTGATGGTAAAAACGAGGTATTCTAGTAGAGAATATTTTGCAACAATAGAGATGTTGAAAGAAGATACCATCAAAGTTATTTTTGATGAACAAGTTGCAAGAATTACACCAGGACAATCAGCTGTATTTTATATAGATGATATTGTACTTGGTGGAGGGAAAATTATATAAGAACCTGTCTTACCCCACAATAACAAAATGGAGTTTAATCGTGTAACCTTTTTAAAAGTTACATCATTAAACTCCATTTTGTATTTGAAAAACTTATCAATTATTGGAATGTTATCAAATATTAAAAGCTTTGCTTTTTAGACTTGTTAATTCGTTCTTTTGGATCAAGTTCTAATGAAATAAGTCTTATAAAGTGATTTTCTGAAATTGTTTGCTGATGTATATCGTAAACAAATTTTACCACAAAATAAAGCATAATGTTTTATAACAAAAAAGATAAAATATTTACTAAGGAGTAATGTCGAAAAAGGTCGATAAAATCTAAAAAAGCGACAAAACCTCTGATTTTTTACTCTATTCAAAAGCTGGAAAAAAATGTATAATAGGACAAGCAAAAGATAAGGAGGAACACAAGATGAATATAGAATTTGATGAAATGGACAAGCTGTTATATATTCAAATAACAGAAGAAATTGATCACCATACTACAGAAAAACTAAGGAGGAAGATGGATTATGAAATTACAAGATTTATGCCTAGAGAAGTTGTGTTTGATTTTAGTAAAGTTTCTTTTATGGACAGTGCAGGAATAGGGTTACTAATAGGAAGATACAAACTAGCCAAATTATTAGGTGGGAATACTAAAATTGTAAATAGTAGTAAAGCAGTTAAGAAAATGCTAGAAATGAGTGGAGTAGTTAGAATTATTCCTGTAGAAGAAAGCCAGAAAGTAGGATAGGCTAAAGAGAGTAAAAGAAAAGAGGAGAGTAGAATGAAAAGTATGTATGATAATGAGATGGAACTTAGTTTTATTAGTAAGTCTAATAATGAGGCATTTGCGCGTATTACAGTAGCTGCATTTGCTGCACAATTAGATCCAACCATTGAAGAATTAGCAGATATTAAAACAGCTATATCAGAGGCAGTAACTAATTGCATTATACATGGATATGAAGATACAGAAGGAACTGTGAAGATAAAGGCAAAATTGCTAGATAATATGCTAGAGGTGGAAATAACAGATAATGGAAAGGGAATAGAAGATATAGAATTAGCAAGAAAGCCACTTTACACAACAAAGGGAAATCTAGAAAGGTCTGGAATGGGATTTACCATTATGGAGAGTTTTATGGATAGTGTAGAAATACAATCAGTTGTGGGAATTGGAACAAAAATAGTTATGAAAAAAGCAATAAAAAAGGAAATAAAACAAGAAGAAATAGAAGAAGAAAAAAATGCTCTAATAAACTAATAAGTTAGCAAAATAAGGAGGCATTTTTTTTATGCAGGAAGATTACGCAAATAATAATTTAGATGTAATTGAAGCCCAAAAGGGAAATCAAGAAGCAATGCAAAAATTAATTGATAGGAATAAAGGGCTAATTTGGAGTATTGTAAAAAGATTTCAAGACAGAGGGTATGAATTAGAGGATTTGTATCAAGTTGCAGTTATGGGGTTTATTAAATGTATTAAACGCTTTGACAGCAGTTTTGAAGTACAATTAACTACTTATGCAGTTCCCTATATTTTAGGAGAAGTAAAAAGGTATCTTCGTGATGATGGACCAGTCAAAATCAGTAGAAGTATTAAAGAACTTGCAATGAAGGCAATAGAGGCCCAAAATGAATATTTTAGGAAGACAGGAAAAGAAATAAAAATAGAGGAATTATCAGAAATGCTTCATACTGCAAAAGAAGAATTAGCTTTAGCAATGGAGGCATTTAGACCAGTGGAATCTATTTATCAACCAGCTTATGAAGGCGATGAAGAAGGAATTTGCCTATTAGATAAAATGGAAAGTGGAAATAATCAAGAAGAAATGATTGCCAATAGCATTTGTATTCAAGAGGCACTAAAAAATTTAAAAGACCAAGAAAAACAAATTATTGTTTTAAGATATTATAAAGGAAAGACGCAAACAGAAGTAGCAAAGATTTTAGGAATTACACAAGTACAAGTTTCTAGAATAGAAAAGAAAAGTTTAGAGAGAATGAGAACTAAACTAGCAGTGTAAATTTTTAGCATTATATTTAGTAAATTACTAATTCATTGAATAAAAGGAGTTTTTAATGAAAAGATATATAATTTACTTGGTTTTGTTTCTAGCCTCATGTTTTCTAATTCCCATAGTATTTACGAAATCTTTCCAAAAGGCACAAGAAACTAATATACCTCAAAATGAAGAAGTTATACCTAAAATTACTTATGACTATAAAAAATATAAAACTGTGAAACTATATCATAAAAAAACAAAAAAAGTAGAAGAGCTTTCTTTAGATGAATACTTGTATGGAGTGGTGAGTAGCGAAATGCCAGCAAGTTTTGAAGAAGAAGCTTTAAAGGCACAAGCGGTAGTGGCAAGGACATTTACATTGTACAAAATTGTACATAACAGTAAAAAGCATGAAAATGCAGATATTTGTGATGATTCTACTTGCTGTCAGGCATGGATTAGTAAAGAAGACAGATTAGCTAAATGGGATGAGAATAAAAGAGAAGCGTATTGGAATAAAATTGTAAAAGCAGTAAATAGTACACAAGGTAAAATGATTACTTACAACAATGAGCCAATTAATGCTTTTTTTCATGCTAATAGTGGAGGAGCAACAGAAGCACCTATTAATGTGTGGGGAGGAAGTGGCTATCCTTATTTACAATCTGTTTCAACTGCAGGAGAAGATGCATATAGTCAATATGCATCTAATGTAACTGTTACGCAAAAACAATTTGAAGAGACAATTTTGAAAGAACATAAAGACTTTAAAATTGATTTTAGTAAAAAAGACTGTATCAAAGTAAAAGAGTATACAGATGGAAACCGCGTCAAAACAATTCAAGTAGGGAACCTTTCTTTATCTGGTGTTGAAATGAGAACTTTATTTGGGTTACGTTCAGCTAATTTTAAAATTACAATGGAAAAACAAAATATTAAATTTGAAGTAACAGGATATGGGCATGGTGTAGGAATGAGCCAAACAGGTGCAGATAGTTTAGCCAAACAGGGGAAAAATTATGAAGAAATCATACATCATTTTTATACAGGAGTAGAGATAAAAGATATTTAAAATTTGTTTATTTGTTTTTTGTATAATTTTCTCAGAATTGTTAATAATGCTACTAAATAGAATTTATAAGGAGGAAATTTTATGAGAAGAGAAAATAGAAGAAGACCAGTGGAGGACGGATTAGATGGCAAAAAAATGCTATATATTACAGGAAGTGTGCTAGCATTAGCGGTTATTGTTTTTGTTATTACCTTTTTAATTTATGGAAATAAACTAAATCATAACACAGGAATAGCTAAAACGAATCGTAATAATAATACCATTGGAAATTTAGTAGCATCAGAGGAGACAAGCTCCTCTATGGGAAAAACAGTCAATGAGATGCAAGAATCAAATACAGATGGTCAAAATACAGAAAAGATAGCAGTAAATACTAGTCAAATGACAGAGAATAACAATACAACTTCTCAAGGAAATCACACAACTAATACCAAACCAAATGAAAACCAAGGAAATACAACAACCAAACCTAATAAAACAACACAGCCAGTTAAAGACCCAGAGTTCAAAATGCCTGTATCAGGAGAAATTATAAAAGAATTTGCGAACAATAAATTAGTATATTCTAGCACTCTAGATGTATGGGCTACTCACAATGGAGTTGACATTAAAGCAGACAAAACAACTATAGTAAAAGCATCAGCAGATGGAAAAGTAGTTTCAATAAAAAATGATCCACGTTATGGTCTTACTGTCATTGTAGAACATGTAAATGGATATAAAACAATATATGCCAATTTACTAAGTACAGAATTTGTGGTAGAGGGTGAAGAGATTAAGCAAGGACAGAGTTTAGGAACAGTTGGAAATACTGCATCTTTTGAAGTTTCAGATGAACCACATCTTCATTTTGAATTACTAAAAGAAAATGAGCAACAAGACCCTGAATTATATTTAAAAAAATAAAAATATAATGGCTAGAATGGAAATGATATTCTAGTCATTTGTTTGTTATAAAGAGATTTCAAATTAAAGTAAGCAGGGTATATCCCTGCTTATATATTATAAATATGTCTTCATTTTCTCAATATGGTTATTTTGAACTGTAATAAACTCATTTAAAATATCTTTGATAACAGGTTCCATTTCAGGACTATGATTTAGTAATTTTTGACTTTCAATTACTCCCATTAAGTTTCCTTGTATCATTAATTCAGCAATATGAGAGTTACTACTATCTTTTATAGTATTCATTTGGACACCAGTCCAACTCATCATTTTATCCATAAGTGGTTCTTCGTCTGGAATTTCCCCATATTTTTCAAATTGTGTATTAACCTTATCTAATATTTTTCCATATTCTGCGTATTGTGTGCTTAAATCTTTTTTCATTGTTTCATCTTCTACCTTTTCAGAAACAAAGGTAATGCTAGAAAGTCCCATTCTAGCAGCCTTTCCAATTTCATTTAAAATGGTTAAATTGATATTTTCATCCATAATTTTAGCCTCCTTAAAAATAGTGTAACCAAAAGATAAGAAAAATATTTTCTATTTGATTAATTTTCTCAATTAAAACTCAAAAAACATTGAAAATAAGCTCTCCATAAGATATAATAAACTCGAAAAAATAAAAAGGAAGTTTGTTTATGGGAGAGGTAAAGTGGACGACAGAACAATTACAAGCAATTGAAAGTAAAGATACCAATATTTTAGTAGCTGCTGCCGCAGGTAGTGGCAAAACTGCTGTGCTTGTAGAAAGAATTATCTATAAAATAATTGAGGATAAAATGGATATTGATAAATTGTTAGTAGTAACATTTACCAACGCAGCAGCAGCAGAAATGAGAGAAAGAATTTTAGAAGCCATTTATCAAAAATTAGAACAAGACCCATCAAATGAACATTTACAAAGGCAAATTACCTTGTTAAACAAAGCAAGTATTTGTACTATACATTCTTTCTGTTTAGATGTAATTCGTAATCATTTCTATGAAATTGATTTACCAAGTAATTTTACAATTGCAGATACAACCCAAATTGATTTATTAAAACAAGAAGTATTAGAGGATTTATTGGAGCAAAAATATATAGAACAAGATAGCGATTTTTTAGAATTACTAGAAACTTATACAGGATATCGTGGGGATGAGCCATTACAAGAATTGATCTTATCCATCTATCGCTTTATTCAAAGTAGTCCTTTTCCAGAAAAATGGTTACAAGAAAAAGTGGGACAATTTGAAGTAGATACTTCTTTGGATTTTGGGCATACAGCTTTAGGAAAAGTGATTTTAGAAGAAGTGCAAGAAGCACTACAAGAAAGTCTCTTAAAACTAAAAAAAGTACAAAGAGAGTTAGCAAAATTTCCAGAATGTAGTAAGTTTAATCAAGTCATTAATGAAGATATTTTACAAATAGGAGAAGTAGCAAGTATAAACAATTCATGGGATGAAGTATATCAAAAAGTTCATCAGATTAGTTTTGGAAAATGGCCAGTGGATAAAAAAGTAACAATAGAGATGAAAGAAGAGGCAAAAGAGATTAGAGATAGAGTGAAAAAAGACATCAAAGAAAAAGTGACGCCACTAATGAGTAGCACTTCAGAAGAAATAGCAAAAGACTTTGAAATTCTTTATCCTATTTTGCAAAAATTAGCAAAACTCATTTTAGAATTTAGTGAGAACTTTAAAGAAAAGAAAAGAGAAAAAAATTGTATAGATTTTAATGATATTGAACATTTGGCATTAAAATTATTAGTAGATGAACAGGGAAACAAAACACCAGTCAGCAAAAAATATGAAGAAAGATTTGAAGAAATAGCCATTGACGAGTATCAAGATAGTAACTTAGTACAAGAGGCTATTCTAACTAGTATTTCCAAAGGCAACAACATCTTTATGGTAGGAGATGTCAAACAAAGTATTTATAAATTTAGGCAAGCAAGACCAGAACTGTTTTTGCAAAAATATGCAAGCTATCAAACAAAAGAAAATAAGCAAGAAAAGGATGATTTAAAAATTCAATTATTCCGTAACTTTAGAAGTAGGAATAATATTTTAGACATTACAAATTTGGTATTTGAAGCCATTATGAGTGAAAAACTAGGAGATATTACCTATAACGAGAATGAATATTTAAACTATGGAGCAAATTATCCAGAACCAGAAGAAGAAACTTCTTATGCAGGAATAGCAGAATTAAATGTCATTGATATGAAAGAAGATGACACTATTACTGCTATTATTGGTGAAGAAGAGGAAGAAGAAAATACCGATAGAATAGAAGATGATGTATTAGAAGCGAGGTTTGTAGCAAAACGCATTAAAGACTTGCTACAAAGTGATTATCAAGTATATGACAGAAAAAAAGGATATAGACAGATTGAACCAAAGGATATTGTAATCTTACTAAGAGCAACAAGCACTTTAGCACCAATTTATGAAAAAGAATTATCAGATTATGACTTACCAGTATTTAGTGATAGTTCTACATCCTATTTAGAGAGTGTAGAAATTGAAACCATTTTATCCATTCTAAAATTGATTAACAATCCAATGCAAGATATTCCACTCGTAGTAGTACTAAGGTCTAGTATTGGGCAAATGACAGATAATGAATTAATCACGATTCGATTAACAGATAGGAATTGTAATTTTTATGAAGCCCTTATCAAAACAAGAATATCTTGTGAGGAACCATTAAAAAGCAAGATAGAAGCAATTTTAGAAAAATTAGAAAAATGGAGAGCACAGTCAGAATATTTGCCTTTAGATGAACTAATTTGGCAAATCTATTTAGATACAGGATATTACCAGTATGTAGGACTATTACCAAATGGAGAAATGAGACAAGCTAATTTAAAGACTTTGTTTGAAAAAGCAAAGCAATATGAAACAGCAAGTTTTAAAGGACTATTTCATTTTGTTCAATTTATTGAAAAATTAAAAAAGCAAAATGGAGATCTAAGCTCAGCAAAGCTTATTGGAGAAAGTGCAAATGTAATTCGTATTATGAGTATCCATAAAAGTAAAGGACTAGAATTTCCAGTAGTATTTCTAAGCCATACACATAAAAAGTTTAATTTAAGGGACTTAAATGAAGTCATTTTAATGCACCAGGATTTAGGAGTAGGTCCAACTCTTATTAATACTACTAAAAAATTAAAATATACAACAGCAGCAAAACAAGCTATTAGTTTAAAAATAAAACAAGAAACTCTTTCAGAAGAAGAAAGAATTTTGTATGTTGCTTTAACAAGAGCAAAAGAAAAACTAATTATCACAGGAAGAAGCAAGGATTTTCAAAAAGAATTAGCAGAAAAAGAAAAAAACTTAGCTATGTATGAAGATGAAACGTTTAAGATAGATTATAAGCTGATGAAAAAATGTAGTTCCTATTTAGATTGGTTAGAATATGTATATCTATTTCATCAGGGAAAAACGATATCTTTAAAAGGAAAACAATTAGAATTAAGTGATATCATAACTTTACAAACTTTTGCAAAACAAGATTTAATCAAGGAATTACAAGTGACAGAAGAAAAGCAAGAAACTAAAATTACTGAATTAATTCAAAAAGAAGTAGAAAAGCAAAAAGATGTTGACATCTCTGGATTAAAGCAAAATCTAGAATGGAAATATGCTTATGAAGTGGATACAAAGCTTCCAACCAAAACTTCTGTAACTAAGTTAAAGCAAGAGCAGGAAAATAGGCTTCCTTCTTTAGAAGACCAAGTCAATTGGGAGGAAGAAAATCAAATCAGTAATGTGCTAGACAAAGAAGGAAATTTAGAAAACAAGGTAAGTAGAAAATTAGAAGAAAAGCAATTGCAGTATATACAAGTAAAACCATTAGAAAATGAAAAAGTCACAAAATTAACATCAGCACAAAAAGGAACTTTAGTCCATTTATGTATCCAAAAATTAGATGAAAGAAAAGAATATGAATTACAAGACATTCAAAATCTTATTCAAGAATTACTACAAAAAGAAATTATTACACAATTAGAGGCAGAAGTGATAGATGCTAATTTAGTATATTGTTATACTCGATCAGAATTATTCAAAAAACTAAAAAAAGCAAAACAAATCTACAAGGAGCAACCATTTTATATCAATCTACCAGCAAAAGAAATTTTTAAAGAAGCAAAGGACGCAGGCTCTGAAAAAAATATTTTAGTACAAGGTATGATAGATTTATACTATATTGATGAGCAAGATCAAGTACATTTAGTAGATTTCAAAACAGACTATGTTCCAAAAGGAAAAGAAAAACAAGTGGCTCAAAAATATCAAGTTCAAATGGATATTTACCAAAAAGCATTAGAACAAGCATTAGAAAAAAAAGTTACAAGCGCAAAGATATGCTTAGCAAATTGTGAGTGGCAATGTGTCGCACTTGGGGACGTTAAGTTAGCTGTTCGAACGAAGTGAGTTACAGATAACTTATGCGATGGAGCAAAGCGAAGTGTATAGTTAAGTGCGACATGTGTCCTTTAGTATGACATTTTAAAGCTGTTTTATCTTTAAGAAATGTTGAAAGAAGGAATAAAGATGACAAATAATGAATTAAAGGAAGAATTACAAAAATTAAGTAAAGAAAGTAGTGTAGAAGAGTTACAAAAGTATATAAAAGATATGATTCAAGTAAGAGGATTTAGAAATAGTTTACTAGAAAGAATGTGTTTATTAACAGAAGAAATGGGTGAGCTAGCAAAAGAAGTAAGAAAAACAGATAAGAATTTAGCAATTGATATCAATAAGCAGTATAGCTCTAATCTAGAAAATGAAATAACAGATGTATTTATTTGCTTAATGGGAATGTGTGAGTTAATAGATATGGATATTGTTAAAGGATTAAAAAATAAGGAAGAAATAAACTTTAATAGAGAATGGAAGTGAAAAAAGATGAGAATAGATAAATTTTTAAAAATGTCAACAGTCATTAAGAGAAGGACTGTTGCAAATGAAGCTGCAGATGGTGGTAGAATTTCTGTTAATGGAAAAACAGTTAAACCAAGTTACGAGGTTAAGACAGGTGATATTGTAGAGATTAGGTTTGGAGATAAGATTTCAAAATTTGAAGTTTTAAGAATTCCACAAAGACAAAGTGAACCAATTGAAACATTAATTAAAATGAAGGAATAATAGCTTAGTAAAAGCAATAAAGTTATTTCTCATATAGAAATATAGTAGAAAAAATGATATAGTAGTAAAAAATCAATAGGGGGCAAATAGTGAAAGGAAAGGTAGGAATACTATGCCCCGAGATTGTAGAGAAAATCAGAAATCTTATACAGGAGTTTATCATGTTATTCTTCGTAGTATTAATCAACAAGAAATATTTTATGATAATACTGATAGAAGAAAATTTTTAAAGTGTTTAAAAGAAACAAAGGAAAAATATCATTATGACTTATATGCTTATGTGCTAATGCATAATCATGTTCACTTAGTAATAATGGATAAAGAAGATAAGTTATCTAAGGCTATTCAGTCATTGGCAATTAGTTATGCTTTGTATTTTAATAAGAAGTATAATAGGATAGGACATGTATTTTATAATAGATTTAAAAGTAAGTATGTGGAAAATCTGCCATATTTACTGAATATTATTCGATATATACATTTTAACCCTGAAAAGGCTGGAATGTGCAAATATTCTAAATTTTGTTGGAGTAGTTATCATGAATATAGCCAATTTTCTCGACTAATTGAGACTGAGAAAGTACTAAAAATGGCAGAGATGAGTAAAAAAGATTTTGAAAACTTCCATGTAGAATACGAAAGAATAAAAGGGTATGAGAAAGAAGAATTTGAAATTGAAAATGTGAAAGTATCTGATGAACAGGCGATTGAAAAAATAAAAGAATTACTTCATATTGAAAATATAGTTTCTATTCAAAATGAGAAAGTAGATAAAAGAGATAAAATCATAGCAGAAATTATTTCAAAAATGAAGATAGAAAAAAGACAATTAGCGACAAAAGGAGAAAAATATGGCAAATTTTGTACACTTACATATCCACAGTGAGTTTAGTTTACTAGATGGAGCAAATAGAATAAAAGATTTACCAGTTAGAGCGAAAGAATTGGGAATGGACGCGATGGCAATTACAGACCATGGTGCTATGTTTGGTGCTATTGATTTTTATAAAGCGTGTAAAGCAAATGGAGTAAAGCCTATTATTGGTTGCGAAGTTTATGTAGCACCACGTTCTAGAACAGATAAAGACCCTAATTTAGATACTAGATATAGCCATTTAATTTTACTGGCTAAAAACAATGAAGGATATAAAAACCTAGCAAAATTAGTGTCTTTAGGTTATACAGAAGGTTTTTACTATAAGCCACGTATTGATCATGAAGCTTTAGAACAATATCATGAGGGGTTAGTATGCTGTAGTGCTTGCTTAGCAGGAGAAGTAAATCAAGCAATTTTGGCAAATGATATGGAAAAGGCAAAAGAAGTGGCTTTATGGCATAAGTCTATTTTTGGAGAGGATTATTACCTAGAAATTCAGCATAATGGTATTAATGAACAGGTGCTTGCTAATCAAAAATTAATTCAACTTTCGAGAGAACTAGATATTCCACTAGTAGCAACTAATGATGCTCATTATTTAAAAAGAGAAGATGCCTATAATCATGAAGTGTTACTTTGTATTCAAACTGGAAAGCGCATGACAGATGAAGATAGAATGAAGTTTGAGACAGATGAACTCTATGTAAAATCACCAGAAGAAATGAGTGAGTTTTTTAGCAATGTGCCAGACGCCATTGAAAATACAGTAAAGATTGCAGAAAAGTGCAATGTAGAATTTGAATTTGGACATACAATTTTACCGAATTATGATGTGCCAGCAGAATTTAAAACTCACTATGATTACTTAGAAAAATTAACAATGGACGGTATGAAGGAACGTTATGGGGATAACGTCACAGAAGAAATGCAAGAGAGAATGAAATTTGAACTAGGTGTTATTAACAAAATGGGATATGTGGACTACTTCCTAATTGTATGGGACTATATCTACTATGCTAAAACACATGACATTCCAGTTGGTCCAGGACGTGGATCAGGTGCAGGTTCTATTGTTGCCTATGCGATTGGCATTACAGATATTGACCCCATTGCCTATGGACTTCTTTTTGAGCGTTTCTTAAACCCTGAAAGAATTAGTATGCCTGATTTTGACGTTGACTTTTGTTATGAAAAAAGAGATAAAGTAATTGAATATGTAGAGCAAAAATATGGAAAAGACCATGTTTCTCAGATTATTACATTTGGAACCATGTCAGCTAGAATGGTAATTCGTGATGTGGCAAGGGTACTAGATTTGCCATATGCAGAAGCGGATAAACTAGCGAAAATGATACCAAACGAATTACATATTACGATTGATAAAGCACTAGAAAAGAATAGGGAATTAAAAGATTTATATGAGTCAGATGAATCGATGAAGAAATTATTGGATATTGCAATGGCGTTAGAGGGAATGCCAAGGCAGGCTTCAACTCATGCTTGTGGTGTGATTATTGCAAGAGAACCAGTAGTTAATTATGTTCCTTTATATGCTAGAGATGGTATTGTTTCCACACAATATATTATGACTACATTAGAAGAATTAGGACTTTTAAAGATGGACTTTTTGGGGTTACGTACGCTAACAGTTATTCAAGATACGATTGATTTAGTCAAGAAAAATCAAGGAATTGATGTGAAATTTGACGAAAAAATGAATGACCCTAAAGTGTATAAGTTATGGCAAAATGGAGAGTCTGTAGGAATATTCCAGTTTGAAAGTCAAGGGATGACAAACTTTATGAAGGAACTAAAGCCAGACTGTTTGGAAGATATTATCGCTGGTGTGTCTTTGTATCGTCCAGGACCAATGGATCAGATTCCAAGATATATTGCTAACAAAAAAGACCCTGAACATGCTGTATATACTCACCCATCTTTAAAGCCGATTCTAGAAGTTACTTATGGTTGTATGGTTTATCAAGAACAAGTTATGCAAATTGTAAGGGACTTAGCAGGATATTCACTAGGTAGAGCAGACTTAGTAAGAAGAGCCATGGGCAAGAAAAAGCTAGAGGTTATGGCAAAGGAAAGAGAAATCTTTATTCATGGACAAGTAGATGAAAATGGAAATGTTGTTGTTCCTGGCTGTGTGAGAAATGGTATTGATGAACGATCAGCAGATAAAATTTTTGATGAGATGGCTGAGTTTGCAAAATATGCTTTCAATAAGTCGCACGCAGCAGCTTATGCAGTAGTATCCTACAGAACAGCATACCTAAAAGCATATTACCCAGCAGAATTTATGGCAGCAATGCTGAATAGCTTTTTAGGTAACCAAGATAAAATTCCAGGATATGTGGAAGAGTGCAAAAGATTAGCTATTGAAATTTTAAAACCAGACATTAATAAAAGTGATACGAAATTTACAGTAGATAAAAATCAAATTCGTTTTGGTATGGGAAGTATCAAAAATGTAGGAACTGACGCGGTAGACAATATTGTGCAAGAGCGAGAAAAAAATGGAGATTACAAGGATTTTAGTGATTTTTGTGAAAGAATTAAGGACTTAGGAGTTAATAAAAAATGTGTGGAAAGTTTGATAAAAGCTGGAAGCTTTGATAATTTAGGACAGACTAGAAAGACTTTGATTGCATCTTTTGAAAAAATTATAGATATGATTTCTGATAGTGGAAAGAAGAGTTTTGACGGGCAAGTTTCTATGTTTGATTTGGGTGGAAGCAAAGAAGTAGAAGAAATGAAATATACTTACACAACACTTCCAGAATATGAACACAAAGATTTACTATCTATGGAAAAAGAAATGCTAGGTTTATATATTTCAGGTCATCCACTTGAAAATATGAGAGAACAAATTGAAGCAAAGACCAATATTAATACCTTTCAATTAAGGCAAATTAACAGCGAAAATGAAATGAACTTAGAAGAACAAGGAGAATTCAAAAGAGAGCAAACTTATGAAGAACATCAAACAGAATTTAAAGATGGACAAAATGTTACTTATGCTGGAATTATAACAAGTGTAAAAAAGAAATATACGAAAAATAACAAACTTATGGCATTTGTTACCATTGAAGATTTATATGGTCCAACAGAGTTTATTGTATTTGATAGCTGTTACCAAGCTTGTAGCAGTAGCTTGATTGAAGAGAATATTGTTATTGTAGAGGGAAGGTTAAGCATTCGTGAAGATGAAGAACCTAAGATTGTAGCAAGGACTATTACTCCTTTTACAGAAACAAAGGCTAAGGTATTTGAATTAGATATTACAGAACTAGATGAAGAAACGAGAAACAAATTAAAAGGAGCAATTTACTTCTTTCAAGGAGATAAGAACAATATTCAGTTACAGATTGTCAATGGAGAAAAGATAGATAAAGCAGGTGGAATTTATATGACACCAGAAATTTTAAAGCAATTTGAGGATTTGGTGGGAGAAGGAAAGGCAGTTATTAAGGAAGTTTAGATTTATAATAGTTTTTATCTAACTATAATGGCAAGTTCGAACAGTAGTATAGATTAAAACAAAAGTTAAATAAAAAAATGGGAGGTAAGAAAATAGAAAATAAAATAGTATATTTAAAAACATATATTATTACAATCTGTCTACTAGTATTGCTATTTTTAGTAGGTATAGGAGGTTGTGTTTATTATTATGAAAATAGAATAGCAGAACTTGAAAATGCAGCAAATACAAATCAAAATAGTGGAATTAGTATTGTTCCAGATGGTGATACAGATGTTAATAATGTAACTGCTGAATAGAAATAAAAGGGAGAGAGAATGGAAGAACAAGAAATATTATTTAAAAATACAACTAATATAAATGAAAAATGTAAAAAAGAGTTTATGAAGTTTATTTGGTTAAGATATAATAATTTTGAGTATTGGGTAGCGGTTATCATGTCTATTATGAATTTAATATTGCTTGGTATATATCGTATGGTAAATCAAATTAGAAATGATGGGAGTATTACGTCTTCAAATATTTCAGTGATACTTGGTTGTTTAGTAGTTATATTGATAACGTTAAGATTACCAAATCGAAAAACTAAAAGAACGAAAAATTTATTATGTAAATATGAGTTTTCGGATAAATATATGCAAAGTTATAATGGCTTAGTGTTACAAAAAATTTGGTATACTAATACAGAAGCAATAAAAAGCGTTTGTAACACAGATAAATATATTTATTTGATGTATGATAAAACAGGAGGAATGGTAATAGATAAAAGTGGGTTTTATGGTGACGAAGAAGAATTATTTAAAGATTATATCAAAAATAAATTTAATGGTAAGTATATAGATTTTACAGATAAGAAAGATAAAAAGAAATATAAACAGTTATTTGATTTGCATTTATCTAATATTGTTTGTAGTATATTGAGTTGGGGGCTTGCATTAGCTTTTATCAATACAATGCTAAATTAATTATTAAAATAGTTTTTAAGATTAGTTGCAGCAACTTGACAGTAAACATAAAACATGATAAAATCTAGGCGGAAAGGGGAGTTAATAATGAATTATAAAAAACAAATTGTATCAATTATGACATTAGCAATTTTACTATTACTAATGATGAGTACAGTAATGCAAGCAGTAAGCTTAGTAGAAAGTATTGGTGACTTTAAAGCTGTAATGAATGGCAGCCAAATGAAACTTACTTGGGCTTCTGTTTCAAATAGTGCTGGATATAATGTATATGTTAATGGAACAAAGATTGGTTCTGTAAATTCTAATGAAGCAAGTTTAATTGGATTTACAGAAAATACGACTTATCGTTTGAGAGTAACAGCATATGACCATGCTAAAATGGAAGTTGCAACTTCAAATGAAATCAATTTTACTACAACAACAAACCAAACTAATTTAGGGCAGGTACAAAATTTAACTGTAACACAAGCAAATGGATATGTTACATTAAATTGGTCAAGTGTAAACAATGCAAATAAATATCAAGTATTTGTAGATGTACCAGGATTTGGAAATGTAAATATTGGTGAGGTAACTACAACTAATGCCATGCTAAAAGGTTTCTCAAATGGCATGAGATATGGATTTAGCGTTAGAGCCTGCCAGACCTTAAATGCTGATAATGTAAGTTATGGAGCAAAATCAGTAGCACAATATATTACAATTGATTTTAATAAAGATGATACTAATAATGATAATAATAACAACAATAATAATGGAACTAAACCTGATAAAGTAACAAATGTAACAGCATATAATATAGCAGAAACAATGGCTGATGTATCTTGGGCAGTAGCAAATAATGCAGATGGATATGAAGTATTGTTATCTAAAAACTATGGAAGTTATGCAAAAGTATATGATACAACGAAAAATGCGGTTCGCTTAGGGAACTTAAGTGCAAATAGTTATTACAGAGTAAAAGTAGTTGCTTATAAATGGATAAATAAAAATAAGGTATATGGGGAAGAATCTGCATACACTTTCTTTACAACAAAAGAAGAGAAAGTGGTAGTTGGAGATATTAGTAGAATAGACGTATATAATGTTACAGAAAAAGAGGCAACTATAGCTTGGACAAAAGCAAATAATGCAGATGGATATGAAATTGACCTTGCTAAAAATAATGGAAAATACCAAACTATATATGATACAACTAAAACACAAGCAGTTTTAGGAAACCTAGATGCAGACAGTAAATATAGTGTAAGAGTAATTGCCTATAAATGGGTAAATGGAAAGAAACAATATGGAAATATATCTTATGTAAAATCTTTCTATACACAAGAAGAACAAATTACAGTAGGAAGTGTAAAAAATATCTACATTGACAAGGTTACTCAAAATAGTGTTGATATAAGTTGGTCAAGTGTTAATGGAGCACAAGGATACTATGTTTCTCTTGCAGAAGGAAACGGAACTTTCAAATTTTATGGAGATACAGCAGGCAGAAAATATGTATTGGCAAATTTAAAAGCCGATACTTATTACAGAGTAAGAGTAATTGCTTATAAAATTGTAAATGGAAAAGAATATACTAGTGAACAAATAGCAGTTCAAGGATTCACGACTTTAAGAGCAAATTCAAATGTAGCCAATGTTCCACAAGTTACAGGCTTAAATGCTAATGTAAAGAGAACAACTGTAAGATTAAGTTGGAATAGAGCAAATAATGTAGCTGGATATGAAATTGAATTTACTGTTCCAGGAATTGGTCGTATACCATATTATACAACTAATAATTATATTGACATTTCAGGAATTACAGGGAAACAATATAATTATACAGCAAGAGTTAGAGCATATAAATATGTGAATGGTGTAAAAAAATATGGTGAATATTCTAATATGGTAAGCTTTAGAGAAAATTAAAAATGTAAGAACTCGGAGAAAAACTTCGGGTTCTTTTTTGTGACTAAAAATTTACACAAATCTTTATGAAAAGGAATTGAAAAAAGGCAAAAATTGGAATATAATACCAATAACTTATGAAACCATAAATCTTTTGTATGGAGGAAAGAATGGCATATATTGAATTTAAAAATGTAGTAAAAGCATATCAAATGGGAGAAGTGCTGATTCAGGCATTAGATAATACTAATTTTGAAATAGAAAAAGGAGAGTTAGCAGTTATTGTTGGTCCAAGTGGTGCAGGGAAAACAACTGCATTAAATATTTTAGGGGGAATGGATACTACTACACGAGGAAGAGTAATTATTGATGACAAAGAGATTAGTTCTCTAAAAGAAAAGGAATTAATTAAATATCGTAGAGAAGATATTGGATTTGTTTTTCAATTCTATAATTTAGTACAGAATCTAACTGCATTAGAGAATGTAGAGCTTGCTACACAAATTTGTAAAAAGCCATTAGAGCCTAAAACAATTTTGAAAAAAGTAGGGTTAGAGGAGAGAATGAATAACTTTCCTTCTCAATTATCAGGAGGAGAGCAACAAAGAGTTGCAATTGCAAGAGCAATTGCGAAAAATCCAAAATTGTTATTATGTGACGAGCCAACAGGAGCCTTAGATTACAAAACAGGAAAACAAATTTTACAATTACTACAAGATACTTGTCGTAAAGAGAGAATGACAGTTGTTATTATTACACACAACCAAGCGCTGACTCCAATGGCAGACAGAGTAATTCATTTTAAGAATGGTACTGCCTATAACATTCAGAAGAATGAACATCCAATACCTATTGAGAATATAGAATGGTAAAAATGTATTTGGCAAGTAAAAAGGAAAAGAGGAAAAATGAAAAAAGCTCTAGTAAAGGATACTGTAAAAGAAATAACAAATACTTTTAAACGATTTTTATCTTTAATATTAATCGTTTTATTAGGTGTGGGATTTTTTGCAGGAATTAGAGTAACTAGTCCCGATATGAGAAATACTTTGGATAAAACTTTTGATGAATATGAGGCTATGGATATTCAAGTTTTATCAACACTAGGAATTACTAAGAAAGATATAGAAGAATTACAGAAAATAGAAGGGGTAGAAAAGGTAGAGGCAAGTTATTCTACAGATGTACTAGTTAGCAGTGAAGAAAAAGAAGTAGTTGTTAAATTAATGGCACTTACTACTGAAATAAATAAACCAAAGGTAATAGAAGGTAGGTTGCCAGAGAATAATAAGGAGTGTGTTGTTGAGCCAAGATTTCTTAATGGTACAGAACATAAAATAGGAGACACCATTACAATTGAGATAGAAGATATTCAAAATGAGGAGGGAAAAGACCAACCTTTATTAAAAGAAAAAGATGTCACCATTGTAGGAACTGTTCATTCTCCCCTATATATTTCAAGTGATAGAGGAACTACCAAATTGGGCTCTGGAAAAATTAATTACTACATGTATACAACACTTGAGAACTTTAATACCAATATTAGAACAGTGGCATATTTGAAAGTTAGAGGAACAAGAGAATTAAAAAGCTATCAGAAGAAATATGAAAAGAAGGTAGAAGAGGTAAAAACAAGAATAGAAGATATTACAGAAGCAAGAAGACAGGCAAGATATGATGAACTCTACAAAAGTGCAAATGATAAGATTCAAGATGCCCAAAAAGAGTTAAAGGAACAAAAATCAAAAGCAGAAAAAGAGATTCAAGATGCAAAACAACAAATAAAAAATGCTAAAGTACAGGTAAGCACAGGAAAAACAGAATTAGAAAATAAAAAGACAATTACCAAAGAACAATTAACACAAGCAAAGAAAGAATTAGACAAGGCAGAAATAGAACTAACAGAAAAGGAAAAACTTTTTAAGGTAGAAAAGCAAAAAATAGAGGCAACTTTGGAATTTATGACGCCAGAGCAAAAAGAGCAAGTAGAACAAGAATTATTACAGCAAGAGCAATTATTAAAACAAGCAAGAACTACTTTAAACGAGAAAAAAAGACAATATGAAACCGATCAAAAAATGGCAGACCAAGAATTTGCAAAAGCACAACAAGAATTAAATGATGCTGAAAATAAAATCAAAACGAATGAAACAAAATTACAGACACAGCAAAAAAATATAGATAAAAAGATAGAAAAAGCACAAGAAGAAATAGAAGATGCAAAAATGAAATTAGCAGATATTAAAAAGCCAGATTGGTATATATTAGACAGAAACCAGAATATAGGGTATGCTAGTTATTTGCAAGATGCAGACAGAATTGACAATATTGCAAGTGTATTCCCAGTGGTTTTCTTTGTAGTAGCAGCACTAATTAGCTTAACCTCTATGACTAGAATGGTAGAAGAGCAAAGAGCGCAGATAGGAACCTTAAAAGGACTAGGGTATAGTAAGAGGCAGATTGCTAGTAAATACCTTATTTATGCATCTTTAGCAACCATTATAGGCAGTATTTTGGGAGTAAGTATTGGATTTTATCTAATACCAGCAATTATTTGCGATATGTATAGTATGATGTATACAGTATCAGAAACTGTGTTGGAGTTTGACATAGGTCTTACAGTAGCTGGACTTCTAGCGGCATCTATTTGTACTGTAGGAGCAACTGTTTATTCTTGTATAAGGGTATTAGCTATTACTCCAGCAACCTTAATGAGACCTAAAGCCCCAAAACCAGGAAAAAGGGTATTGTTAGAAAAAATACCATTTATTTGGAAACATTTGAATTTTACACAAAAAGTAACATTAAGAAATCTGTTTCGATATAAAAAGAGATTTTTAATGACGATTATTGGAATAGCAGGTTGTACCTCACTAATTGTAGCAGGATTTGGGTTAAGAGATGCAATTAGTAGTATGATACCAATGCAATATAATGATATTTTTCATTACAATATAGAAGTTACATTAAAAGATAGTTTAAAACAAAAAGAAATACAAAGTGCACATGATGAGATTGTAAATAAACAAGATATTCACGAAGCCATTAAAATGAATAAACAATCTGTAGAGGTTGTAAAAAATAATAATAATCAAAGTATTCAATTGATAGTACCAGAAAGTGTAGAACAGTTACAAAACTTTATTCAGTTACGAAATAGAAATAGGAAAGATGAAGTTTATACATTAGATGAACAAGGGGTTATTATAACAGAAAAGTTAGCTAAAATATTAGATATTAAAGTGGGCGATCAAATTACAATTAAAAACATTGATAAAATAGAGATACAAACAGCTGTAGTAGGAATTACTGAAAATTATCTTTCTCATTATATTTATATGGCCCCACAATTATATAGTAAGCTATATGAGCAAACAATGAGACCAAATACAATTTTAGCGATTACAGAAAAATTAACAGAAGAGCAAGAAGATGTTTTAGGAAAGGAAATATTAAAAAATAACAAAAATATTTCAAGTGTGGTGTTCACATCTATGACAACAACTATTTTTTCAGAAGTAATGGATAATATGGCTTTAGTAGTATGGGTTTTAATTATAGCAGCAGGGTTATTAGCATTAGTTGTACTATATAATTTATCAAATACGAATATTAGTGAGAGAATTCGAGAACTAGCTACTATTAAAGTATTAGGATTTTATCACCCAGAAGTATATGAATACGTAGGAAAAGAAACACTTCTTTTAACAATTATAGGGATTCTAGGTGGATTACTAGGAGGAAAATTCTTAACCACTTTTATTATCAAAACTTGTGAGCTAGATGCTTTCATGTTCAATCCACAAATTAAGCTAGCAAGTTATGTATATGGAATTGTAATTACGATGCTATTTGCAGCAATAGTTAGTGTGATTACTTATTTTGCTTTAAAGAAAATAGATATGATTGAGTCTCTTAAGAGTGTAGAATAGAAAATAAATTAATACTATTATAGCCTTTGACTGCAAAAAAGATAACAAGCACTTGACAATCTTAGGCGATTTGTAGTATAATAGCCAAGTGTAAGCCGCCTGAGTCGGGCAACTAAATATTACTTTTTTGAGTAATTGCCTTGTTATTTATGCTTAGCGAGTATGCAAATATAGGAGGTGTACGAAGAATGTACGCAATTATTGAAAGCTGTGGAAGACAATACAAAGTAACAGAAGGAGATGTAGTATTTTTTGAAAAATTAGATGTAGAAGAAGGAAAAAAAGTAACATTTGATAATGTAGTTCTAGTATCTGATGACAAAAAAGTAGAAGTAGGAGCTCCTTATGTAAAAGGTGTTAAGGTAGAAGGGAAAGTAGTTTCTCATGGTAAAGCTAAAAAAATCCTAGTGTATAAATATAAAGCGAAAAAGAATTATAGAAGAACACAAGGACATAGACAACCATACACAAAGGTAGAAATTACAAGTATTAAAACAGCTAGTGCAAAAGCAGAAGATAAAGCAGCAACAGAAACAAAAACAGCATCTGCAAAGCCAGTTACAAAAAAGTCAGCCGTGTAAAATGGAGTTAAGTTAGTCGTTCGAGCAAAGCGAGTTACGAATAACTTATGCGTAACGTAGTGAAGTGAACTACGGATGACTTTCGCAATGAAGCGAAACGAAATAGTGAAAAGCTGATACAGCAAAAAAAGAAGCTTAAGTCAAACATATAAAGTAAATACGAATGATTTATGCAACCCAAGTGTATACGTGATTAGAAACCTTAGAAAAGGAAGAGATATAAACCGATAAATTGAAGGGAGTGAGATAAAGCATGGCTCATAAAAAAGGTCAAGGTAGTGTTAAGAACGGAAGAGATAGTGAATCAAAACGTTTAGGTCTTAAAAGAGCAGATGGGCAAGTTGTTCCAGCTGGAAATATCTTAGTAAGACAAAGAGGAACTAAAATTCATCCAGGTACTAATGTAGGTATTGGAAGTGATGATACTTTATTTGCTAAAGTAACTGGAAAAGTAAAATTTGAAAGACTTGGCAGAGATAAGAAAAAAGTTAGTGTTTATCCAGTAGAGGAGACAGCTAAAAAATAACAGTAAAAAGACTCTATAGCAATGGCTATGGAGTTTTTGTTATTTTGTAAATATATCTTGTAAATACAAGCAAAATCCAGTATAATAGATATGCGAGAGAAATAAGATTAATAAGGGATGAGAGAGATGGAAGAAAAGAAAAAACGTATATTAACGGGTGATAGACCAACAGGAAGATTACATATTGGTCACTATTTTGGATCTTTAAAGACAAGAGTAGAAATGCAAAATAGTGGGAAATATGAGCCATATATATTAATTGCAGATGTTCAAGCACTAACAGACAATTTTGGTAATCCAGAAAAAGTAAGAAAGAATGTAAAAGAAGTTATCTTAGATTATTTATCTATTGGAATCGACCCAGAGAAAACCACAATCTATATTCAATCTATGATACCTGAGACAGCAGAATTAACGGTATTTTATTCCAATTTAGTCACGATTGCTAGACTAGAAAGAAATCCAACTGTAAAAACTGAAATTGCACAGAAAAAGGAAATATTTGGAGAAAGTGTTACTTATGGATTTTTAGGTTATCCAGTAAGTCAAGCAGCAGATATCACAGTAGTAGGTGGTACAATAGTACCAGTTGGAGAAGACCAATTACCACTAATTGAACAATGCAGAGAAATTGTACGAAAATTTAATAGCATTTATGGAGAAACTTTAGAAGAACCAGAGCCAGTATTGTCTCAATATAAGAGAATCAAAGGTTTAGATGGAAATGAAAAAATGGGAAAGTCCTTAGGCAATGCTATTTATTTGGCAGATGCGGAAGAAGAAGTCAACAAAAAAATCATGAGTGCAGTAACAGATCCAGCAAGAATAAAAAAAGATGATCCAGGACATCCTGATGTTTGTATGGTAGCATATTATCATAAGTTATTTAGTACAACAGAGGAAGTGAATTGTGTTTGTGCAGAATGTAAAGCAGGTACTAGAGGGTGCGTAGCTTGTAAGAAACAATTAGCACAAAATGTGAATCAATTTTTAGCTCCAATCAGAGAAAAAAGAAAATATTATGAAGAACATCCAGAATTAGTAGAAAAGATATTAATAGAAGGAATTGAAAAAACCAGACAAACAGCAAAAGAGACGATGAGAAAAGTAAAAGAAGCTATGAAATTAAATTATTTTGAGTAATTATTATAATCATAAGTACTTCAAATATATATTTAATATAGCAAGAAAGGAATTTAAACAGTGTTTACAGATTACGTAAAAATAATTGCAAAGGCAGGAAATGGCGGTGATGGAGCTGTTTCTTTTCGTAGAGAAAAATATGTAGCAGCAGGTGGTCCAGATGGAGGAGATGGAGGAAAAGGTGGAAGTGTCTATTTTGAAGTAGACCCAGATAGAAATACGTTAATAGATTTTCGTTATCAAAAGAAATTTAAAGCAGAAAATGGAAAGAATGGAGAAGGAGCTCACCGCTTTGGAAAAAGTGGTGAAGACCTAATCATTAAAGTACCATTAGGAACTATTGTAAAAGAAGTAGAAACGGGAAGAGTGATAGCAGATTTGTCTGAATTAGGACAAAAAGAGTTAATATTAGCAGGTGGCAGAGGTGGAAAAGGAAATTCCCACTTTGCTACTTCTACCAGACAAGCACCACATTTTTCACAAGAAGGTGAAAAGGGAGTAGAAAAGGAATTTATTTTAGAGCTTAAACTACTAGCCGATGTAGGGCTATTAGGGTTTCCAAATGTAGGTAAATCTACCCTGTTATCAGTAGTAACAGATGCTACGCCTAAAATTGCAGATTATCATTTTACAACTTTAGAGCCAAACTTGGGGGTTGTGAAAGGCGAATATGGTGATAGTTTTGTTATTGCAGATATTCCAGGAATTATTGAAGGAGCAAGTCAAGGGATTGGACTTGGAATTCAATTTTTGCGTCATATTGAAAGGACAAGGCTATTACTTCATGTAGTTGATGTATCTGGAATAGAAGGTAGAAATCCAGTACAAGATTTTAATACCATTAATACAGAATTAAAACAATATAGTGAAAAATTAAGTACAAGAAAGCAAATTATAGTAGCAAATAAAGTAGATAGTATGCAAGATGAAAGTTTATACAAAGAGCTAGAAAAAATGGCAAAAGAAAAAGGGTTAGAAATTTATCAAATATCAGCAGCTACTAAACAAGGTGTTAAAGAATTAATGATACGAGTTTCGGAAGTATTAAAGACTTTACCAAAAGAAGACTTGATAGAGATTAAGACAGAGCAAAAAGTATATACATTGCAAGAAGAGGAAGAAATTAGTGTATGCAAAGAAGAGGGAATATATATTGTTTCTGGAATAGCTGTAGAAAAATTGATGAGAACAGTAAATTTAGCAGATAATGAATCTTTACACTATTTCCATAGACGCTTAAATGAAATGGGAATTAATCAGAAATTGAAAGAATTGGGAATTCAAGATGGAGATTGGGTACAAATTTCAGATTATGAATTAGAATGGGAAGACTAGATTAACTAGTCTTTCTTTTTGATTTTGTTTCTTCAAATAAGCTTTCTATTGGTATTTCTAAGGCTTTGCTAATTTTCCATAAAGTAAGAACACTAATACCCTGTGAGATTTTTTCACTTTCTAAATTTCCAATTAAAGCAATTGATATTGAAGAATTATAAAAATTGCCTACATTTAAACAAAGGAATTAAATCAGCCGTAAGGAGCAAAATTTCAACATCTGGCATTACATTGGTTGCGTTAGTAGTAACAATTGTGGTGGATTTGGTCTCTTATGACAAGAATAGAAAATATAGTAATTTAGTGGGTTTCAGCCTATAATTTATATAGATTTATAATGGAATTGTTATTGTAAAAGATAATAATTCTATTTTTTTATGGAAAAATAAAATAAAATAAAAAAGGAGATTTTGAGGCTATGGAAAATAAAGAATTAAAAGAAAGATTTACTGATGAAATAACAGGAATAGAATACACATTACAAGGAGATTACTATATGCCCAATATAACGATACCTAAAGCTAGAAGAATAGGAAACATAGGAAAAAATATGGAAGATTAAAACTAGACTATATGAAAAAATATCAAATACCAGAATATACAGAAATGTTATTAGATAACGAGCTGAAAAGTTATTTACTAGATATTGAAGATGAATGCAAAGAAAGATTAGAAATTCTAGTAAAACAAATGGCTAAAAAAGAAAATGTAACAGAGGAATTAAAAGTAAACAATCAAATGGAATGGGTGCAGAGAATGAATAACATTAGAAATAAAGCAGAAGAAATCATTTTAAATGAGATTGTATATGTATAAAATTTATCTTTTTTTAGATTTTAAATGAAAAGTTTGAAAATAAGTGATATAATAAATCAAAATTATGCAGACAATATCTGCACAATTAGAGAGGAATAATGTATGAACGAATTGGATAATATAGAAAATATAAATGTAGATAATCTTTATAATGATGTAGCAAATTTGATTGAAAAAGCAAAAATTCAAGTAGTTTCGCATGTTAATACAGAGTTTGTTATATTGAACTGGAACATTGGAAATAGAATAAAAAGTGAATTGCTAGATAACAAAAAACCAGAATATGGAAAGAGAGTTATTAAAGAACTAAGCAAAAAATTAACTGAAAAATATGGTAGAGGTTACAGCTATTCAAATTTATATAGAATGTTACAAATAAATGAAGATTTTGAAGATTTTGAAAATTTTGCGACATTGTCGCAAAAATTGAGTTGGTCTCATTTTGTAGAAATTGTAAAAATGGATACTGACATTAAAAGAAAGTTTTATGCAACAATGTGTATGAATGAAAATTGGTCAGTAAGGACATTAAAAGAAAGAGTGGACTCGGCATTATTTGAAAGAACAACTATATCTAAAAAGCCAGAACAAACAATAATGAATGATTTACAATTATTAACAAATGAAAATAAAATGACAACAGATTTATTTTTTAGAGATCCATATATTTTAGATTTCTTAGAATTGAAAGATACATATAGTGAGAAAGATTTAGAAAATGCAATAATAAATGAATTAGAAAAGTTTATTTTAGAAATGGGAAATGATTTTGCATTCTTAGCTAGGCAAAAAAGAATAACAATAGATGGTAGAGATTATTATATGGATTTATTATTTTACCATAGAAAGTTAAAAAGATTAGTTGTTATTGAATTAAAATTAGATGAATTTAAACCAGAACATAAAGGACAAGTGGAATTATATTTAAAATGGCTTGATAAGTATGAAAAGGCAGAAGGAGAAGAAGCACCAGTAGCGATTATATTGTGTGCCACTAAAAGTGATATGATGACAGAACTACTTGAATTAGATAATAGTGGAATACATGTTGCACAATATCTTACTAATTATGTTCCTAAAGCATTATTAGAGGAGAAATTTTTATCTAGTATAAAAAATGCTAAAATACAATTAGAGCAAAGAAATAGAAACGAAGGAAAAGAGTAGTTTAAATTTTTGCGACAGTGTCGCAAAAATTTAAAAGGTAATACAGCTTTAGATTTAGAAATAAGTCTAAGGCTTATTTTTATGGAAATTTTGGTACTATAAAAGTGTAATTGATA
>JAAWKD010000063.1 GCA_022797215.1 Clostridia bacterium | reverse complement strand
TAATATTTTCATTAAAGTCTTTTTATTGTGTCTAAAATATTTTTTTCTAATTTTTTTAAAACTTTTCAACTAACTATTGACTTTTAATAGTTGGTCTTACAAAAATTATCGTAGGCAATAGCTGGCTTGCTGTTCTTATCATAAGCAAACAAACTCTTTCCTGCCATTGTTCCCTCAACTGCTTTTACTCCCTGTGGAATAATTGTGTCATAGATTTTTATTTTACTACCATAACTGCTTTGTAGTGTTTGAAATGTGGTTTTTCCTACTTTTGTCTGCATATCTGCAAGCGTAATTAAAACCCCATCTATTTTTAGATTAGGGTTTATTCGTTTTCGTACCTTATTTATTGTTTGTATTAGCTGTGTCATTCCGTTTTGCCGATAAATAATGAGCTTGTACTGGTATTATTACACTATCACTACAAGCAAGTGCATTAAGAGTAATCATACTTAAACTAGGTCTACAATCAATAATGACATAGTCATATTTATTTTTTACTTCATCAATATAGCCTTTTAGCATATACTCTCTACTCATATTATTAACAAGTCCTACTTCTATCGCCTCTAAATCAATATTAGATGGTACTAAATCAACTCCCTCGCTATGATGTAATATTGCTTCGTTTTCTTCTAATGGAATATCTTTTATTACTTTATCAAGCACAGTTCCTATTGTTTTTTCAAGTTCGTCTGGGTTTCTATAACCTAAACAAGTTGTTAAATCTCCGTTGTGGATCTGCGTCAACAAGCAATACTTTCTTCCCATTTTTAGCTAAACCTACTCCGTAAATTAAGTGCTGTTGTTGTTTTACCTACTCCACCTTTTTGGTTAGCAATGGCAATTACTTTTGTCTTTGACATTTTTAGTTCCTCCTTTCTTTAAAATTTAGTCATTAAAAAATAATGACTATGTTACTTCGCTGTTATGTGAAAAAAACGAATTGTATTTCTACAACTCGTTCATCTACTATCTCTCAATTTATGCTTGTCCTTTATTTCTTGCTTTTTTAATGCTGTATATAACCCTTTTGTCTGTTCTTCACTATTTATCTTTGCTATTTTTATATCTCGTTTTATAATAAATTCTTTTGGCATTTTAAAAGTTCCAATAGCTCCTCCACCATCAAAAAAGTTATATCTTCCGTCTTTATCTTTTCCTAGATAAATTGATATAACATCACTTTTCATTGAATTAGTTAGTGGTAGTTCTATGCTACACAACATTCCTGTTCTCATTTCTTCTAATATTTGTATTGAATCTTTTTCCTGCATTTCCTTTACCTCCTTATTTTGATTTTTTTATTTATATGAATAATTTGTCGAATACTGCTTTAAAATTTCTTAAAATTTATTCTGTGAGTTTTTAAGAGTATTTTTATAGTCATCTTCTATTACCTTTTAATTTTAAGCAAAAAAATAAACGAATTGATTTTTTCAATTCATTTATATAAATCTTGCAAACAGTTTATTTATCTAGCTTTCATCAATTTTATTTTTGAGGTCATCACTATATCTTAAAAATGATTACCAACTGTATGACCTTCTTCTATCATCTTTTTAACTAATTCTGGTTGTGAATTTACATAGTGACCTGTAATAAAAAATGCTGCTGGCACCTGATTTTCTTTTAAAACTGCTAATATTTTTTCTGTATAACCTGCTTCATATCCATTGTCAAAGGTTAAATAGACATATGGCATTTCTGGATTTCCCATACACATTCCATCATATTGTTCAATAATTTTTTTATTCATACTACCTACGTCTGGTTGTTTATGGTCGTCTTCCCTTTTAATTCCCCACCCTATCTTTTTATTACTTAAGGTAGATGTACTACTTGTAGTAATCATATCTTTTTGTTGATTGCTTTGGGCCACAATAAAAGTAAATAAAAGTATTCCGACTGTTACTGCAATAGCAGTAATTATTTTTATATTATTTGGTAAAATCCCTTTCATGAAATCATCCTCTCTATTTTGTTTTTGTTTTATTTTATGAGAATAATTTTGGAGTTATTACTGACCTTTTTTATTTTTCATTTTTCTATCTTATTTTTATTAAAATTTTCATCGCTCTTTCTTAACCTTTAGTTTAATTAACCAGTTTTAAAATTACCATTTTTTTACTTTTTCATTTTTTTCCACACTGGTATCTTTCGTTGCTTATTCGACATAAAAATATTTTTTTCAAAACATCTTGACATTGTTTTTCTTTTAGATTATATTTATAATGCGAATTGGAAAAATTTAGGGAATGATATTGCATTTTGTCGAACTTATCCATTTCTATTTATTTTCAGTTCCAGAATTAATACGGAGGAAAAAATTAATGTTAGATTTTGTAATATGTGATGATAATCCAAATGCTTTAAACAGGTTAGAAAAGCTTTTGGAATCTGCTTTTATGTCCAGAAATATAGAGGCTCAAATTGTCTTAAGTAGTACAGAACCTAACGATTTAATTACTTATCTTAGACACCATTCTGTTAATGTTGTTATTCTAGATATTGATTTAAAAGCAAAAGTTTCTGGTTTAGACATTGCCAATTTGATTCGAAAGCAAGATAAGAATGTATATATTATTTTTACAACTGGTCATCTAGAATATGGTTTAATTGCTTACAAATATAAAACTTTTGATTATTTGCCAAAGCCTGTTACCATAGAACGACTCTTAGATACAATCGATCGTTTGATTGATGACATGTTTGGCGATGATACCAAATTTGTAAGATTGGATAATAATAAGACCATTATTAAACAAGACGGTATTCAATACATTCAAAAAGATGGTATGAAGGTAATTTTTCATACTGATACAAGAGATTATGAATCTTATAGTTCATTTAAGAAGATTTTGCCCCAATTGCCTAGTCAATTTATACAATGTCATAAATCCTATATTGTTAATACAAAAAAAGTAACTGACATTGATGTCTCAAATAATGCTATTTTCTTAAATAACAATGAAAACATCAAATGTTATATCGGGCCTAAATACAAAAATCAATTTATGGAGGTATTAAATTATGGAAATATTACAAACAATTTGGACAACATTAACAACGCCGAATGAAACTTTGTCAGCTATATTATTCTTTCCTTTTTATTTTGTAGATGTTTTGGTAAATATGTTGCTATTCACTACTATTTTAAATATTAAGACTACTAGGAAAAGAAAAATTATTTATGTAATCATTTTAGGAATACTAGCTTGCATAATAAGAAATTTCATTCCTGACCCTTATAGTGTTTTATCCAACTTTGTTATTATGTTTGCTTTAATTAAAGTTGTTTTAAAAACTACTTTTCTAAAATCGTTACTAGCTGAATTTATTGGTCTAAGTATTAGTAGTGTATTTGAATTATTCATGTTACGACTTTATTTTATTGTATTTAAACTTCCTTATGATATGGTAATGACTACTCCTTTTTATAGAATCATTTTTACATTAAGTATTTATCTATGTGTATATTTATTATATAAAATGATTCACTACTTCAAATTCTACATTGATTTAGGAAATATGACTCGAAAAAACAAAATATTATTTTTCATTAATACTTCTTTAGGAATCGTTTCTATTGTCACACAATTTTATTTAATTATTTTTTATAGTGACACTATGCCAACAGGTATTATCATTACTAGTATTTTAAGTTTGTTAGCATACTTTTTTATTAGTATTTATAGTTTATTAAGTACAGATAAATTGAATACTACTTCTCAAAGTTTAGAAGAAGCACAATTATATAATAAAACTTTAATTTTATTGCATGATAACATGAGAGGTTTCAAACATGATTTTCACAATATCGTCCAAGGTTTAGGTGGTTATATTGACAGAGGAGATTTAGAAGGTCTACAAAAATATTACAAGCAATTGCTCCAAGATTGTAACCGTGTAAATAACTTAACTGCCTTGAGTCCATCTGTTATTAACAATCCTGCCATCTATAATGTTATGGCTGCTAAATATCATCGTGCTGATGAAATTGGTATTCAAATTAATTTAGGTATTTTTATGGATTTGAATGAATTCGAAAATCACATGAAAATTTATGAGTTTACTAGAATTTTAGGAATCTTAATGGATAATGCTATTGAAGCTGCATTAGAGTGTAATGATAAAATTATTCATGTTACTTTTAGAAAAGAAGACTCCAGACATCGTTTCTTAATGGTAATTGAAAATACCTATTTACACAAAGACATTGATACAGAAAGAATTTTTGAAAAATCCTATTCTACAAAATCTAAGAAAACCAATAGTGGACTTGGATTATGGGAAGTTAGACAAATTCTAAAAAGAAATAACAATCTAAATTTATTTACTACTAAAGATTCTGAATATTTTAGACAACAATTAGAAATCTATTATTAAAACCAAAAACAGGTAGAGCGCGTATCAAAAACTCTACCTGTTTTGTCAATTTTTTATGTTTTAAGGAAATATTATATTTTTAATTTAATTTTATATTTTTTTATCTTTGTTTTTGTGTGCGAATTTTGAACTATTTCTTAAATAATTTTAATTAATCTTTTTTTATTAATGATGCAGGCATTTTTGGTTGATGTACAACTCCCATTACGAAGCATGCTGTATTACTTGCCTTTGCATATTTTTCAGCAACTTTAGCTAATAGTTTTAACATTTGTATACCTCCTTACTTTTCATAAGTTTATATAATAATTGCATTGCCGGCTAATGCATTATTACCACATTTAGATAGTTTCTTCTGTATATACTTCGTAGCTATATTTATTTTTTGTTAGTTTATATGCAATTGGTGTTAGTGTTAAATTTTGTAAAAAGATACCATATAATAGCATTCCACTCACGATTTTATCTGGTATGAAAATAATAACTGTTAATAAAATGGCTAGTGAAATGTATGATTTTATCTTTTTTACTCTTCTTTCTTTTTGACTTAGAATTGGTATATTTTCTGTATCTGCTGGTACATATTTAGCAATAAATATCACACTTAAAACTCCTACTAATCCAGTCACTATATAAATTACATAATTTTGTAGTGTTGGCATATATTTAGCTACCAATATTGGTATTATATAAAGTATAATGCTTGTTAGCATACACCCCCAATGAGTTTTTAAATGAAATCCTCCTGTAAAGCTTCGATAAGGTGCTAATAAAAGATATATTAGTAACGTATACCAACCAATTTGTAATAAAAATCCTAATATAAATAGAACTAAAATTTTTGGTAATTCTCCAAATATTAATCTCACTCCAAAATTGATTACCATTTCCTTTTCTTCATCTATCTCTGGCATTTTCCCTTTTATTTTCTTCGTAATCCAATCACAAAATCTATCTATCATTTTCTTTCCCCCCTCCCTTGATGTCGTTATTATTTTAAATCACATCTTTCCCCTTTTTTTGACATCTGCTATCAATTGCCAGAAAACTAATATAAATTTACTATTTTTTTATTTCCTATTCTATTTTTCATATTTCATAAAATTAAATCAAATTTTACTTTATTGTTTAATCCTCTTTTGATTCCATTACATTGTGTCAATATTAAGTTTAATAATTTATAGATTCAGCAATATCTAATAAAGTTACCCTGGGTTAAAACATATTTCATTAAAAAAACCTATTATGATATTTTATTTTTTATATCATAATAGGTTTTTTATTCGCTATTTATATTCTTTTTAAAATTCTAAGATTCCTAAATTTCTCGTCTCTTTCATATTATGCAAACCAGCATACAGGGTTACTTTACATAGCAAA
>JAAWKD010000062.1 GCA_022797215.1 Clostridia bacterium | reverse complement strand
CTTTTTTAAAAAATATATCATTTTCGCTTGTTTGCCATACAAAAAAATAATATAATAAATTTATAAAATAGGACTTGACAAAGATTAGATAGTCAATTTTATAGTTTAAATAAATCTTATGAGAACTATGCTATGTGCAATAGTTCTCATATTCCTTTACTAGTAAAGCATATTAAATTTTAGTTTGAATATTTATCATATATTTCCTTTAAAATCATAAACTGATCCTCAGGAATACGATATAATCCGATTCTTAGAGATATGATAGAGTTTTTAACAGCAGACGGAGTACACCCATAAGACTTGGCAATACTAGTTAAATTTTCACGATTTTGATTTGGTTTAATTCCATAAAACCTTGAAAATCTATCTTTTGGTTTGACAGTCTTTTTATTTACATTCATTACAATATCGTATATCTTGTTTTTATCGATGTTATAAATTTCTTTTTTTTCTAAAATTTCTAGTAGCTAACCACAGTATCTCGCCTTGTTTCAAAATTCGATATAGCAATCACCTCATTTCTTTTTTATGAGTGAACACTCTATAATTTTAATAATCGATTATATACAGGGTATAACGTATAATTTGTTTTTTGTCAGCCCATTTTTTGAAAATTTATTTTTTTTACTTGTAATTTTTATTAGTTTTTGAAGAAAAAATAATCATAGGGATAACCTAATTCAATATACTTTTCTGTTAGTTCCATTTTTCTTTTTTCTAATAAGTCTAAATTCTTTTGCTTAAATATATTTTTACATAACCATTTCACACCATTACTTGCAATGACTACTTTATTATCTATCAAAGATTTATATTTTTCTAATCCAACACTTTTCATTTTTTTAATTGCTTGTCTAACTGTAACATCTTTCTTATTAAAATAATTACATAGTTGTTTTATATTCATATCCTTATTCCACCAGTTTTCATTATGTTCTATTTTTAATAATTCTTCATATTGTCTAATTCTATCTTCAAAAAAATCAACATCAGCATCTACTAGAGATTTTTCTTTTTGAAAATATACTTGAGTTAGCCAGTAATATCCCTCAACTAAAACAAAGTATTTTCTACTTCTAATTTTTTCACTTTGCCATCTGCAAGTTGGATGTTTTTTTAACATAATATTTATTGCTTGTCTTAAATCTAAGTGTGTTATTTTATTTCCTGTTTTTGTTGTTAATCCTAAGTTATTTAATCTTATTAAAATTTTATCGTACGATAGAAAAATACTATCGAAAAATTGCTCTGAATCTATTTTCATTTTTTATCACTTCCTTAATGTAAAAATCTTAATACTAGTTTACGTAGTATTAAGATTTAGCAAAATTCATTTTGCTCGAATAAATCATAGTCAAAATCTCTGATTTTGTGCTTATGATTATACATTATTAGGTAGTATTTTTTATACCTAATATTCGCCAGCTTGGTGTCTTGACACCCTTTTCGCTGTTTAGGAGAAAATCTCCTAATACCTTTTTACCCGCTGGGAGAGAAAGATTTTCCACATTTTATACAAAAATTGTGCAAAAAAATAAACTAAATGTTACATAAAACTTTTAGTTTATTTCAAAAATTTTTTCTATTTATTGTCTTGATATATGAAAGATTTTAAATATAATTGTTAAACATTTTTTAAATAATTATAAATTTCTAATAATCTCTTTTTTACTTCATCTATTGTTATTTTATATTTATCATCTAACACATATTTATATTGCATATTGTTAAATTCTTGTATCAATTCTTTGCTAAAATCTAGCTTAAAATAATTAAAATCTTTTATTTTTGTATCAGCATTTATTCCACCAATTCTAACATTTTCTTCTTTTCGTTTATATTGAATTAGTTTGTTTAATTCTCTAGTATTATTTAGAAGATTCTTAATGTTTTCATTTTCAAATAGTACAGATATATCGTATAAATGCTTTGAGGTATCTGTGTACATATTCCTTATATAATAAAATTCTGTAGCAAAAATTTTATCTATAAACATTCTTTCTACGTTAATAATATTTATATCAAATTTGGATACATCAAATTGATCTTCTAGTATTCTTCTTTCATTTTCATTTGCTAATTTATATACAAGTGGTTCAATAGTATATTTCTGGTATGGTTCGCTAACAGTAAAAGAAGTTGCCTCGACTTGTATTATTCCAGCCCTATGTAGTTCTTTTTCATTCATATTATAAATAGAATCATATTTATATATTCCAGTAACACTTCCTTTATTATCAATACAATCGTCTTTTAATAGCTCTAAGCCTTCTATTTTATAGCCTAAAGCTGATTGTTTTAATCTATTTTTATTCTTTGTATTTGATTGTTCTAGAATAACTTTTACAGTTAAATCTATATCTTCTGAAAAACGATTCATTGTATCTAATATTTTATAAATTGCTGTACCACCTTTAAAATATGCTTGTAATTCATCTTGCTTTTCTGATAGATTTCTTAATATAGTACATACATAATAATCTTTTTCTATAATGTCAGAATCTATACCTGTTCTTGTTTTTAAGTTGTCTATAAATTCTTTAAATAATTCTTTGTTTAAATGTAACTTCATTGATATCTCCTATCTTGCTAAGATAAGTATTTTATTTATAACAGTTCTACTTTTAGTTTCCATAGCATATTTAATTATTTTTTCAAAATCCAATTCATTTTGAGTAATGAATTTATATATTATTTCATCAGGATTGTCTACTTCAATGTTAATATTGTCTTTATTTTCAATCAAATCAAATAGTTGTAAGTATTTATAATTTTCATTATTTACCTCTATTTTTGGTTTTCTTATAATAACTTTCAAATTTTTATTTTCATACTTATTAAAATTTTTACATTCATTTGTTGCTATATCAATAATATTCGGAACTTGAGTTGTTAGGTGTGCATCATTAAATAATTTTGCTCCAGTAATATATCCTTTTATGTTTCCATCTTTATCCATTATATATTTATATAACATAACTTGCCTATTACTTAATAACATTTTTCCGAAAATATTTTCTGTTGGGATATAATAAATACCTTTATATGCAGTTTCTATAATTCCCTCTTTGTTCATTCTATTTAAAATTGCTTTTACATTATTATATACTTTTTCTTTATCATTTTTACCATAAAATTGTATTATATAATTTTTGATTTCTTCGATAAAGATGGGAGTTCCTTTATTTTGAGTATTAATATATTCTAAAACCATATTATAGCAGTTCATTTTTCTCATCTCCTTGTTACTATTATATGATATTTATAAAATATTATTCATATTATAGTAATATTTTAGCATTGTTTTTATAAAAAGTCAAATTTAATTGCAATAAAATTGATTAAAGAAGTCAGGTGGATATTCTCTTTGTTCATAGTTTGGCTTGTAATTTTTTCTTTTATATGACGTGCTATATTCTTTATTATTGTTCTTATTATTTTTATTATTATTGTTTATGTTTAAATTTTCGCTATCTAGTTCTTCAAAATTTTCATAACTAGAAATTAAATTTTTTGACTTCTTATTCCTTAATTTTTTTGATACTTGATTAGTAATATCTTTTTGAAATATTGCTTTTGTATTCTCACATAAGTCTAAAATCTCATTTTCATTTATTTTATAGTAAGTTTTGCACGGAACACCCATTCTTTTAGTAAAAATAAGTTTCATTTCTACTAATTTATTAATTGCCATCCTTTGTTTATGTTCTGATAAACCAGTATTGTTTTCAATATTTTCCCTTGTAGAGAAAAACCATTCTTCATTTGTTAATTGTCCAGTTTTCTCCCAATAATTATATTCAGAACATAATTCACCTAATATAATTGCTGCATCTGTTCCGACAAGTTTTAATTAATAATTTGTTTGTTATAATATAGCTATTGCTAGCTAAAAAATCTGTTATAATCATTGATACATCCTTCCTAAAATTAGAACAGATATAAAAAAGAAACCATTGTAATACAACAACGATTTCTAAATGCGATTATATATATTTATAATTTAATAGTCCCCACTTTGAAATTTTTTAGATAAAAAATCCCCACTTTCACTAAAAATAGTCCCCAGTTTGAGTAGTTTTATTAAATTTTTTTAATCTATTCTAATTTTTTATAAACTTAAATAAATTTTTATTAAAACTTTCAAACACTATTAAAATGTGCTATTCGCTGTTATATGCTAGATGTATCAACTGTTTCAAAGATGAGGATAATAAGGTATATTACATGCACTCTTAATCTGATGGTCGGAGGTTCGACTCCTCTATGGCGCACCAATTATAACAACTTACAAATTATAAAGTTTGTAGGTTGTTTTTGTATATCTAAAACTAAAAAGTTATTCCTCAAAAGCAAAATGAAAGACGATAAATTAGTTGCTAACTTCTAAGTTTTAGTATATAATTATGCTTTGCATCACTTTGTTTATAAAAATAATTTTGGTGGCAGAAATATTATATGGAGGAATTATTTTTAGCATGCAAAAATTTACCATAAATGGTGAGATGATGGTTTATTACAATAAAAGCAATTTAAAACAATAGTAGTACATTTAGAAATTCCATTCTTAATTCTAGGTGGTTTTATGTTTATAATTAGTATGATTGGAAAAAATAAGAAAGTGTAATTAATAGTTGTAACATATTTTATAAAGTAGTACAATAAAAAAGAAAGGGTGATTATCATGGTGGAAATGTATCAAACAGATTTAAAAACAAATGAGATGAAGAAAACGACTCAATATGAAAAAGGAAATTGGATTAACATGATAGCACCAACGGAAAGTGAAATTAAAACCATATGTGAAAAAGTACAAATACAAGAAGATTTTATTAGGTATGCCTTAGACTCAGAAGAAAAAGCCAGAATTGACGTAGAGGATGAAGACAATACAATTTTGTTTATTGTTGATGTTCCTATTCGTGAAAAAGAGGGTGATAATATGATTTATAGTACTATGCCAATAGGAATCATTTTTGTAAGAGATGATTATTTTATTACTGTTTCACTCAAACAAAATCCAATTATTCAAGACATTACTAAAGGCAAAATGAAAAATATTATTACTTATAAAAAGAGTAGATTTTTATTGCAATTATTATATGCTAATTCTTCTTTGTATTTAACATTATTAAAGAAAATTAATAAAGAAACAGAAATTGCAGAGTCTGTCTTAAAAGATTCTATGAAAAATAAGGAACTATTAAAATTATTGAGTTTAGAAAAAAGCTTAGTATATTTTACAACTTCTCTAAAATCTAATGAAGTTGTAATGGAAAAAACAATGAGAGGAAAAATCATTAAACTTTATGAAGAAGATGAAGATATTTTAGAGGATGCAATTATTGAGAACAAACAAGCTATTGAAATGGCAAAAATATATAGTGATATTTTAAATGGAACAATGGATGCTTATGCATCTATTATATCAAATAATTTAAACCGAGTAATGAAATATTTAACATCAATTACCATTATTTTGGCAATTCCAACAATGGTAGCTAGTTATTGGGGAATGAACGTACCAGTACCACTTCAAGACAATTCATGGGGATTTCCAATTATTTTCCTATTTTCCATAATTATTGCAGTAATAGCTACACTATGGCTTAATAAAAAAGACATGTTAAGATAAAAGTATAAAAAATAAAAAGATACATATACTAACAAAGAATAAAATTTTTATTTTGAGACCAACTATTAAAAGTCAATAGTTAGTTGAAAAGTTTTAAAAAAATTAGAAAAAAATATTTTAGACACAATAAAAAGACTTTAATGAAAATATT
>JAAWKD010000061.1 GCA_022797215.1 Clostridia bacterium | reverse complement strand
TAATATTTTCATTAAAGTCTTTTTATTGTGTCTAAAATATTTTTTTCTAATTTTTTTAAAACTTTTCAACTAACTATTGACTTTTAATAGTTGGTCTCTGCTAATATGACGTACTACTTTTTAATTTGTTACAAAGTTTGCTATTTATTTTTCAAAAAATTACTAATAAACCATAAATATGGGTTATCTACTGTATTTGTCTTAATATGATTAATTCCTTCTAAATTTTCTAGTAATTTTAATAATTCTTCTTCCTGATTTTGTTTAGTTTTTACTGTTATTGTTGCCTTAAAAGGATTTTCAACTGCGTAATTATTTATTAAATCTTGTTTATCTTTGAATTTCTCTTTTACTTGATTTAATGCATCTTCTTTGGATAAATATTCTATTTTTCTTTCATCATATTGAGATACTAATAATTGTTTGATATTTTCTAATTGTTCCTGAGATATTTCATCTTTTAATATAATCGTAATTTGATATCCATTTTGATAAAAACTCCCTAATATATATAAATTACTAATAACAAAAGTTGCTAAAATAACTAGACTTATTATGGCTATAATCGTTTTTTTCTTCATTTTTTGATTGATTTTCTTTAAATACTCTATTTCTTCATGGTTCTCTTGTTTATTTCTATCCTTCTCTATATCTTTTAAAGCCTGTCTACAATTCTCACAAGCTTGTAAATGGTTTTCTACTAACCCTTTTGAACTATTACTTGCTACCCCATCATAATAGCAAAATAATAGATCTTGTACAATTTCACATTCCTTTTTCATTTCGTTGTTTTTCCTCCTTTATTTTTTCTTTTCCTCGGAAAAAAGTCACTCTCGCCCAATTTGGTGTTTTATTCACAATGTCTGCAATTTCATTATATTCTAAGTTTCCAAGAATTCTTAAATACATAACATTTCTTGTTTCTTCATCTAATTTTTGAATCTCTTTTAATAACATCATTTTTTCTTCGTTTTCACAAATATTGTCTTCCATAGAATTTTCTATTAAAGTAGCTTTTTCTACTTCTTCCATCGATACTTCCTTGTGCTTTTTCTTTATTTCTTTATACCAGATAAACTTTGCTATCTGGCATAACCAAGTAGTTATTTTACAGTTTCCTTTAAATTTCTTAATATTTTTTACTGCTACTAAAAATGTTTCTTGTACAATTTCCTTCGAGATTTCTTCATTCTGTGTTAAGCAGAATATATATTTATATACCACTTTTGAATATTGCCTATAGATTTGTTCCATATCCTGCATAAACTTTTCCTCCTTCACTTTATTAGTGTTAACTCAAATCAAAATATTACAAATAAGAAAAAGATTTTACTTTTTTTCGTAAAATCTTTTTCCTATTTTATTCTTCTTCATTTCCTTTTAATTTTTCCGCTGTATCTGCTGTAATTAGACTATCTACCATTTCATCTATATCACCATTTAAGAAATTTTCCATTTGATAAATAGATAAGCCAATTCTATGGTCTGTGATACGTCCTTGTGGGTAATTATAGGTTCTAATTTTTTCGCTTCTATCTCCACTTCCTACTTGGCTTTTTCTAGCATTTGCTACTTCACTATCTTGTTTCTCTTTTTCTTGGTCATATAATCTAGAACGTAACATCTTCATGGCATAATCTCTATTTTGGAATTGTGATCTTTCTGTTTGACATTCTGCTACCATTCCTGTTGGAATGTGGATTAAACGTACTGCTGAAGAAGTTTTGTTGACATGTTGACCGCCTGCTCCTGATGCTCTAAATACTTCCATTTTAATATCTGCTGGGTTAATTTCAATTTCTACATCTTCTACTTCTGGTAAAACTACTACCGTTGCTGTTGATGTATGAATTCTGCCACTAGCTTCTGTATCTGGTACTCTTTGTACACGGTGAACACCACTCTCAAATTTTAATCTACTATATGCGCCTTTTCCTGTAATCATAAAAGAAATTTCTTTGTATCCACCAAGTCCTGTCTCATTTTCATTTAATACATCTAATTTCCAACGTTTTTTTTCTGCATACATAGAGTACATTCTAAATAGAGTTCCTGCAAATAAGGCTGCCTCATCTCCTCCTGCTCCTCCACGAATTTCACAAATAACGTTTTTATCATCATTTGGATCTTTTGGAATTAATAGAATTTTGATTTCTTCTTCTAATTTGGGTAATTTTGCTTTATTTTCCTCTAAGTCTAATTCTGCTAGCTCTTTCATTTCTGGATCATTTAGCATCGCTTTGGCATCTTCTATTGCTTGATTTGCTTTTCTATATTCTCTATATTTTAATACAACTGGCTCTATTTCTGCATGTTCCTTCATTAAAGCTTTCCACTCTTCTTGTTTGCTAATGACTTCTGGGTCACTAATCTTTTTAGTTACTTCCTCATAGCGTTTTTCTACTTCTTCTAATTTTTGAAACATATGAATCTCCTTTTTTCTATCTTTGCTGTCTGCATTTAAAAACAAGTCAAATATTTTTGACTTGTTTATTATACCCTATTTCATGCTAAAATTCAAGCTAACGATACAAAATATATTTATATTTGATAAGCTGAATATTACTGTTCTAGCTAAAAAAGCGATATTAACTATAACTCTATCCAATGATAGGCTAAGTTTAATCCGTCTAAAATTTGTTTTTCCCTTTTTGTACAAGTAAACAACATTATTTGATGCTCTCTTGCTTGCTCTAATAAAAATAACAAACTATTTTTTAAACGTTCTTCATCAAAATAAGCAAATGCTTCGTCTAAAATAATTGGCATTTTCTCCTGTGAAATTTCATCTAGCATAGCAAGTCTTAAAGATAAGTATAATTGGTCAATTGTTCCTACACTTAGTAAACTTGCTGGTATATATTCCCCATTCTGTAATTCTACAATAATTCCTTTTTCTTCATGAATACTTACTTTTTGATATTTCCCATCTGTTATTTTCTTTATTAATTCTGACAAATTTTGTGTAAATTTTGGAGTAACGCTTTTCTTCATTTCCTCATATGCTTTTTCTAATAACTCTTTAGTAGCCTGAATACATTTATTTTTTTCTTCAACTATTTGCAATTGTTCTCTTAAGTTTTCATATTCTTCTTTTAATCCTACTATTTCCTCTAGTCTTTCAGATACATTTTTATTTTCGTATTCTAAGCCATTTAATTTAAGTCTATATTCCATTATTTTTTGCTGTGAAATATTTAATTCTTTTTGCAATTCATCTTCCATTATTAAATTAGTGATGGATAAAGATATGTCTAAATTTTGATGTTCCCTTTTTATTTCTTCTATTGACAGGATTAAATTTTTATCAATATTTTCCTTTTCTTCTTCTATTTCTTTTTTGTAGTTTTGTAATTCTTTTTCTAATAAATTAATTTGGTTATTTACCATTAAAAGTTGTTCTTCTAATTTTTGATTTTGTAATTTATCTTCTAATTTTTGTTCTAATACTTGTTTTTGAATTTCCTTTTTTAATTGATTATTTTTTCTATAGTTTATTATAAATAAAATTAATTCTATTGGAATTAAAGTTAGGAAAATATAATTTACTATTTTATTTTGAATAAATGTGAAACTTAAAATATTTATTCCTATTAATAAAATAAATATGATTCCAAAAATAAAATATCTCTTTTTTATTTTTGCATTTAATCTATTTTCATTTTCTTCTTTAGATTTTTCTAAATTTACTTTCTTATTTAATTCATTATTTTTGATTAAATTTTCTTTTTGTTCTTTTAAATTTTTAATTTTTTCTTCTTTTTCATCCTGTAATTGATTTTTTAAAGTATTTTTTTCCTGATCAATTTGGCTTTTTTGTATTAACATAACTAGTTTTCTTAGTCCATTATTTCTGTCCTTTTCCTTTTCTATCTTTTCTAAAATTTCATCTTTACTTCCCTCTAAATTTCGTTTATCTTTGAGTTGATCCACCTCATCCTTTAAGACAATCTCTATCTCTTTCATACGTTTTTGTATCAAGTTAAGAGGTCTATCTTGAGTTCGGTTTGTTCCTACCTCTTCTACTAGCCTCTTGTTTAACTTATCCATAGCCTTTTGAAAAGAGACAGTGTCTTCACCTGTTCCCGCAAGGTTTGCCATCTTTTGAACTAGTATATTCTGCGTCGTGTGATCTAATACTACTTCTTGTTGTGGAGTCATAATAGTAGAAAGATACATCTTTTCATCTACATTGGTTTGGTCACAGAAAAATTGACTACCATCCTTTTTGTCAATTTTGTACTGATTGGAAATGTCCTCCAAATTGTCATTAAATAACTTAGCATTTTTCTTAGAAAAGTCTCTATATATTTCATAATTTGTTCCATCATCTAACCTATATTTAATCTTTCCTGAAAATTCTTCTCCTATCCATGGTTTATATTTTTCATAATCTGATATTTCTTTTCCATTTTTATTTTTTGAAATTCCATAAAAAATATTTTTAATATAATTTAATAAGGTAGATTTTCCACTTTCATTTTTTCCATAGATAATATTTAGATTATCCCCTAAACTAATTTCTTTCTCTTTCAAAGTTCCATAAGAATTTATTTTTATATTTTTTATTTTCACAAATATCGCCTTTCTTTATTCTATTTTTTATAATTATTTATCCATGATTGATAATCCAATTTCCAATATTTTGTTAATTTCCTCATCTGTATAATTTTGTTTTTCTTTTTCTTCTAATAATTGTTTAATAAAAATTCCTTTTAATGTTGTTTCATTTACCATTTTTTCAATTTCATAATCAGAATCTGTTTTATCTTTTATTTTAATGATATTTTCTTTTAGAATTAACTTCATTAATTCTAAAAGATCAATTTCAAATCTTCTTTTTCCTACTAATATAATTTTATAAAATTTATCTTCATCTAATAACAAATCATTTATTTTTTGAATTAATTCTTCTAGATCATTTATCTTAGTTATATCAACTTCTAGCTGTGTAAATTCCATAGTATCCACTACTATAAATGAAAGATCTAGTTTTTCTTTAGTTAGTTCTCCCATTATAAATCCATGTTTTCCTAATTCGTCAAACCCCATAGAAATTGTAGACCCAGGATATACAATTCGTTGATTTTCTTCTGAATTATAATCTAATTTATGAATATGTCCAAGAGCTACGTAATCAAATCCTAATTGTTTCAATTTATTTTTATTGATTGGATTATATTGTAATCCGAGTATCTCCTGAATTCAAGCTTCCATGTGTTATAAAAATATTAATTTTATTTTTATCTTCTATTATAATATTATCTAAATCAATGCCTGTACAATAAAAATCTTCGAATCCTATTCCATAAATGTCAACATCTGGCATTGTTATTTTTTCTATTTTTGAAGTAAATATCTTTACATTATCATTCCACTCAAAATTATAATACATCGAATTTTTCAAATATGGATCATGATTTCCTGGAGTAATAAAAATTTGAGTTTGTGGAATTTCTTGAAATAAATGATTAATATATTCAATTGTACTTTGTTTAATATATTCGTGTTCATAAAAATCTCCACTAATAAACAAATATGGAATTTTATTTTCTTGAATATATCTAATTATTTTTTTAAAAATTTCTCTTTGTTCTAATCTTCTTATTTTTCCAAAATTATTTCTGGAACTTAAATTCGTAAATGGGGTATCAAAATGGGTATCCGCTATATGTACAAATTTCATTTTTTCTCCTTCTATCTCTCTTATTTTTTCTTTTCATTCTACTTCATTTTTTTAATTTCGTCAACAGTTTTAAAAACATTCGTTTTTATTTTTTCTCCATCGTTTTCTTATTTTGTATCTTGTCTAATTGTCTATTTTTATGTTTTCTTCTTTCCTTCTGTATTTTTATAGTTCTACTTTCTTCTTTTTTAGCTATTTCTTTCACGCATTATGTAAATTCATTGTTGTTTTCTTCTTTTCTTACTGAAATTGTCATCTTTTTCTTTATCCGCAAGCTTTTTTCCCTATATTTAGCATTCATTTTTCACTTTTTTTGCTGCTCTTTCTCCTCTTATCTTTTCTTCATTTCTAATTTCTCTTTCGCCCTCTCTTTTTGTCCCTT